>JANNYX010000360.1:0-8732 GCA_031410295.1 Rhodoferax sp. | reverse complement strand
GTGGTCGTCCATGAAACGCTGCAGTCGGGCTTGCAGGTCTTTGGTTTTAGGCGAGAAGTCAAAGTCCATGGGTGTCTTTCGGTGGGGGGTGTCGAACGAGTTTACGGGGCAACATGGGTCAGGCCAGTCGCGCGCCTGACTCTCGGGTTCAGGTCGTCATTGGCGCGGCATCTGGGCCTCAGGCTTTTTGCGCAAACTGCCAGGCCAGCTCGGCCAGGGGCCGCGCGCCCGCGCCTGAGCTGACCGCCTGCGCGCTGGACGCCGTACCGGCCTCGACGCGTTTGGCAATGCCCTGCAGGATGGCGGCGAGGCGGAACATGTTGTAAGCGACGAAAAAATTCCAGTCGACCTTGAGCTCTTGCGGCGTGGCAAATTGAGTCCGCTTGCAGTATCGGCGGATGTATTCCTCTTCACTCGGGATGCCCAGCGAAGCGATGTCCAGCCCGCCGATGCCCCGCCCGAGTTCATGCGGCATGTTCCAAGTCATGCAGTGGTAACTGAAATCGGCCAGCGGATGGCCCAGTGTTGAGAGTTCCCAATCCAGCACAGCGATGATGCGCGGCTCGGTCGGGTGGAACATGGTGTTGTCCAGCCGGTAGTCGCCGTGCACGATGCTGACCATTGATTCCGAGCGGGCCAGCGCCGGCATGTGTTGCGGCAGCCAGTCCATCAGGCGGTCCATCTCGGGGATCGGCTCTGTGATCGAGGCCCGGTACTGTTTGCTCCAGCGGCCAATTTGGCGCTCAAAATAGTTGCCGGGTTTGCCAAAGGTGGCCAGGCCGCGCTCGGCAAATTTCACCGTGTGCAGGGCCGCAATGACGCGGTTCATCTCGTCGTAAATGGCGTCGCGTTCGGCATGGCTCATGCCCGGCAGGGACTGGTCCCACATCACGCGGCCGGCTTTGAACTCCATGATGAAGAAGGCGCGGCCAATCACCGATTCGTCTTCGCACAGGCAATACATCTGCGGCACCGGCACGTCGCTTTCGGCCAGGCCTTTCATGACGGCGTATTCGCGCTCTACGGCGTGCGCCGACGGCAGCAGCTTGGCCACCGGCGCCGGCTTGGAGCGCATCACGTAACTTCGCTCGGGGGTGCGAAGTTTGTAGGTGGGGTTGGATTGGCCGCCCTTGAAGGACTCCACCGTGAGCGGGCCCTTGAAGCCGCTTAAATTCTTGTCCAGCCAGGCGGACAAGGCGTCGACATTGAATGCCAATTTTTCTGAAACCGGCTGCGTGCCGACGAAGTGGTCGAAATCGGTCATAAGGTGTTCAAGTGTTCATTTGTCCGTGTCAATGATGCGCATCAGCGCGTCGCGGTTGCGGATCACCAGGCCACCCGGTTCGATGCGAATCGCCTCTTCGCGCTCCATCGACTTTAACTCCTGATTCACGCGCTGGCGCGAGGCACCCAACAATTGCGCCAGCTCTTCCTGCGCCAATTGCAGGCCAATGCGTATTTCGCGCCCGTCGGCCAGGCTCGGCACGCCGTAACTGCGCACCAGATGCAGCAGTTGTTTGGCCAGGCGCGCGCGCAGCGGCAGGGTGTTGAGGTCTTCCACCAGACCGAACAACTGGCGGATGCGCCGTGCCTGCAGGCGCAGCATGGCTTCATAGAGCTCAACATGCGAGGCGAGGATTTTCTTGAAATCTGCCTTGGCGACACACAACACCGTGGTCTCGCCGTGGGCGTAAGCGTCGTGGGTGCGCCGGTCGCCATCGAAGATCGACACATCGCCAAACCAGATGCCCGGCTCGACGTAGGTGAGGGTGACCTGTTTGCCTGACAGCGAGGTCGAGCTGACCCGCACGGCGCCACGGGCGCAGGCGATCCACTCCTCCGGCGGGTCGCCCCGCGCCGCCAGCAATTCGCCATCCTTGTAACGCTTCACGTAGGCGCAGCGCAGGATGTCATGGCGCAGCGAAGGCGAGAGTGAGGCGAACCAGCGGCCGGAATTGATCGCCTCGCGTTCTTCAATGGCAAGAATGGGTTCAATCATGGGCGGTTGATTTCGCAAGGCGTTGATTTGGTCGGAGCGGTCAAAAACCGGATGCTATTAAAATAATAGCAAACTATTCAATAGTTCTGACGGCCTATTGTGCTTTTTATTGATCACTTGTAAATGGCCGGGCGTTTTTCGAGAAAAGCGGCAATACCTTCGGCGCCGTTGGCGTGGTGCAGGTTGTTGACAAAATGATCGCGTTCCAGCGCCAGGTGCTCGCTCATGGATTCGGGGCCGAGGTCGGCGGCCAGGGTTTTGGCGCTGGCAATCGCATTGGGGGCGCGGCCATTGAGTTTGCTGGCCAGTTTCAAGGCCAGGGCCAGGGCTTGCCCGGGTTCTGCCAGGCGGTTGACCACACCCAGTTCATGCAGGCGCTGCGGGCTAATTTTTTCGCCCAGCATCAAGAGTTCCGTGGCCAGCTGACGCGGCAGGGCGCGCTTCAGGCTCCAGCTGCCGCCGCCGTCTGCCGACAGGGCAACGCTGCTGTAGGCCATGACAAAAACCGCGTCGGTGGCCGCAACAATCAGGTCGCAACTCAAAGCCAGAGCGAACCCGGCGCCGGCGGCCGGGCCTTCCACAGCGGCAATCACCGGGCACGGGCAGGCGCGGATGGCCTCGATCCAGCCGTGCATCACTTCAATGCTCTGGGCCTGCGCCTCGCGCGGTTTTTCGCGGTTGCTTTTGATGCGGTTCAGATTGCCGCCGGCGCAGAAAATTCTGTTCTCACCCGTGATCAATACCGAACGCACGCCGCTGTCTGGATCACTGGCCATTTTCAAAGCCTGCATGCCGGCGGCATAGATTTCGGGCCCCAGGGCGTTGCGAAATTCCGGGTTGGACAGTGTCAACACCAGGGTCTGGCCCTCGTGGCTGATTTTCAGTTCGGCGGTCATGGCATGGCTTCCCGGTTAATGAGGGTGCTTCAGGATTCTTCGTGCAACAAACTCAAACCGATGGCGCCGCGCCGGCGCAACCAGGGGCTGGGCCGGTAACGCGGGTCGCCGTACACGGTCTGCATATTGAACAACACTTCAAGCACACTGGCCGGGCCGTACAAATTGCCCATGGCCAGCGGGCCTCTGGGGTACCCCAGGCCCAGCGTGACCGCGGTTTCCAGGTCAGCGGGCGAACATATGCCCTGCTGGCAGATGTCCGAGGCGATGTTGACGATGTTGGCCACCACGCGCTGACTGACGAACCCTGCGCTGTCGCGGATCACGCTGACTGCTTTGCCGTCGCGCGCCATCAAGGCGTGCGCGGCATCGCGCATATCGGCGCGGGTGGCCGGGTTGGTGGCCAACACGCGCCGCCGGGTGCTGGCGTCGTCGATCAGAAGGTCAATGCCGACGGTGCGGCTTGGGTCGAGCCGCTCCACCACGGCGACCGTGGTGACGTCAAAGCCCAGGGGCGCTACAAGTGTGAGGGCCTGTTCGCTGGGCGCCGCGCCAGTTTCAATTTTGGCGCCCAGGTTTTTTAGCAGTTGCAACAACTCGACACGCCGCGCAGCTCTTGGCGAGACCCAAACCGGGGGCAATTCGTCAACCATAGGTGTTGCTGGCTCTGGCGCGACTTGCTGCACGCCTGCTTTGTAGCGGTAAAAACCTTCGCCGGACTTGCGCCCGACCAAGCCGCCGGCCAGGCGCTGCGCCGTGATCACACTGGGACGGTAACGCGGCTCCTCGTAATACTGGTGGTAAATCGACTCCATCACCGGGTGCGAGACGTCCAGCGCTGTGAGATCCATCAACTCAAACGGCCCCAGTTTGAAGCCGACCTGGTCTTTCAAAATGCGGTCGATGGTGGCGTAATCGGCGACCCCTTCATTGGCCACCCGCAGCGCTTCGGTGCCGTAACCGCGGCCGGCGTGGTTGACAATGAAGCCGGGGGTGTCTGCGGCAAGCACTGGCGTATGGCCCATCTGGCGGGCATAGGCCGTCAGACTGGCGCAGACGCCGGCATCCGTCTTGAGCCCGGCAATCACCTCCACCACTTTCATCAAAGGAACCGGGTTGAAAAAATGGAACCCAGCCAGTCTTTGCGGGTGTTTCAGTTTGGCCGCCAGGGCTGTCACGGACAAGGAGGACGTGTTGCTGGCCAGCACCGCGTCGGCCCGCAAAATGCCTTCAAGCTCGGCGAACAGCGCCTGTTTGACGTCAAGGCGCTCCACAATGGCTTCAACCACCAGGTCGCAGCCCGTTAACGCGCCAAGTGATTCGGCACACACTAGGCGCGCCTTGTTGGCGGCCAGTTGGGCGGTGTCAAGGCGGCCTTTTTCTGCCAGCCTGTCCCATTGGGCGCAGACAGCTTGTTGCGCGTTTTGTGCCGCGCCGCTTTGCTGGTCAAACAACAAAACCGTGCTGCCGGCCTGCGCGGCAATTTGCGCGATGCCGCGGCCCATGGCGCCGGTGCCGACGATGGCGATGGATGGAAATGCGGTGGAGGTCATCAAGTGATTATCAGGGAGCCTGCAGGCCGGGCAAGCCCAGACGCCGAAGGCGAACAATGCCAAGTTCAATGCTGCGCTGCTTTGAATCAGTTTTTACCCTAGGCGGCCCAAATCGGGTTTGGTGAATTTTTGAGCGAGAATAATCCCAAATGCCTGGACACACCGTGGAAATTCGAAGAAAAATATTTGCTGCCTTGTTGTTGGGTGTTGCCTTCAACAGCTGTGCCTTGACCATTGGGCGAATGCGCGGCGCGGCGATTGTCGGGCAGAGCCTGGACGTGAGCATCCAGGCGCAGCTCTCGGCGGATGACACACCGGGGGCCTTGTGTGCCGAGGCCGATGTGTTCCACGCCGATACCCGCCAGGAACCCTCGCGCGTTCGCGTCAGCGTCGAGGGCGCTTCGGCGCAAGCCGCAACGATCCGGGTGACATCGACAGCTGCCGTCGACGAGCCGGTGGTGACGATTTACCTCAAGGTCGGGTGCAACCAAAAAATCACCCGGCGCTTCGTCATGTTGGCCGATGTTCCCAGCGAGCCTGCGCCCGTGACCGCGCAAAACTTGCCGTTGATCGCCGCACCCGCCAACACACCAGCCGTTGCCACAGCACCGCCGGCAGGCACTGCGCCCGCGGCTGTGTCCCCCGTTGATGCGGGCAGCAACTGGGCTACGGCAGAATCCGCAACAGCCGTGCGTGCTGCGCCCATCCTGGGCGCGGCTCCGGTAGCAAAGCGCGCACCCTCGGTGGCCAAACCCCGACCGGTGCCCGCCAAAAAACCAACCGCCAGGCTGACCGTCAGGCCCGCTCCTAAATTGGTGGTCAAACCTGTCGCCAAACCAGTTGTGGTGGCCCAAGCGGCGCCAACACCAGCGGCGCCGTTGCCCAGGAACGACGAAAAGGCAACGGTTGCCAAAGGTGCGGCAAGCGCCGCGCCGGCAAAAACGAATGTCAATGACAAAGCCGCCGGTGTAGAGGGTGGGCAGTCCCGCTTGAAACTCGATCCCATGGTGACCTTGGCCGAGCGGGTGACCACACTGGAGGCTACCGCCAGTGCCGCCAGCGCCGCCAGCGCACCGGTTGCCGAAGCTACACCGGATGCGAAGCGCGTTCAAACACTGGAAGAAAGTGTCAAAACACTGGTTGCGTTGGCGTCGAAAAACGAAGCCAGCATGCTGGAGTTGCGAAACCGCCTGCAAAAGGCCGAGTCGGAGCGCGTCCCGATGGCCTGGCTGTACGGCTTGGGTGGCTTGCTGCTGGCGTGCCTGGGTGGACTGGCCTATGTTGTTATGCGCCAAAACACCCGTGCCGCAGCCGCCGAATCTGACGACTGGTGGAGCGCGTCCAAGGCGCCGATCAGCACCGCGCCGGACCCTGCGGCCATCACGGTCATGCCGTCCGGCCGAGGTGGACTGGAAGACGGGGCGGGTTCCGCGACCGCGGCGCCGCGCCCGCCATCTAACACCCGTGCCGCCGCTCAACCGGTCATGCAGGATGACCCCGAGTCGGAAATGGACGTCAGCCTGGTGGAGATGAGTGAGTCGAATTTCGACAGCCTCATGCGTTCTGGACAGGCCCACGGCGCGCTGCGCAGAGCACCCCTGGCGCCGCCTGCAGAGGTGCCGGTCACGGGCATTCAACCGATGGAGGTGACGCGCTCCATCAATTCCGAGCAGATCTTCGACATTCGCCAGCAAGCGGACTTTTTCGTTTCGCTGGGCCAGACAGACCAGGCCGTGCGCATCCTTGAAACGCGCATCAACGAAAGTGGCGAATCCAGCCCTTTGTTGTACCTCGACCTTTTGGCAATCTTTCATTCACTGGGCTTGAAACAGGATTACCACCAGTTCCGCGAAGACTTCAACCTGCTCTTCAACAGCCGGGTGCCCGAGTTCTCGGCCTACATCAACGAAGGACGCTCGCTGGAAGATTACCCGCACGTATTGGCACACATCACCGCCTTGTGGCCGACTACAAAAGCCCAAATGGTGATAGAGGCGTCAATTTTCCGTGACCCGCTGGACGACCGCAGCAAACCCTTTGACCTGGCGGCTTTCCGCGACCTGTTGATGTTGCACGCGGTGGTGCAAAGCCATAACCGCAGCGACAGCGGCATATCCGGTCTGGCGCCTCTGAGCACGGTGCCGGTGAGCCTGCAACGCCCCATCGCCGTTGCACCGCCGTCAAGTGACGGTGAGGGGGTTGATATTTCGCTTGAGTTGGGCCACAGCGAAATGCTGCCCCAGCCGATTTTCGGCAAGGAACTCGATCTGGATCTCGACCTGGATCTGACTGATTTGGTGGGGCAGGAGCCCAAGGCCGTGGCAACCAGCTCCGAAGATGAGACCGGGTTTCCGAGCCTGGTCGATTCTGCACCCGCAAAGCCCCTCGCCCCGATCAAGCGCCAGGCCGCGCCGGTGCAGGCCATTGCAGACAACCACTATCTGGATTTCGACAATAAACCGACGATGCAGTACGCTTTGCCGTCGGTCAAGGATTCAGGAAAAGGCCCCGGCAAAGGCTGATCGATAACGTCGGCATGAGGCCCCTCAGCGGCGCACCAGCAAGGCCTCAGGGTTGACGATATTCGTCGGCGCGCCCGTAATGAAATTCACGACACTTTCAAAGGCGGCGCTGAAATACATCTCGAAACTGGCCTGCTCAACGTAACCGATGTGCGGCGTGCAAATGCAATTTTCCAGACGCAGCAGTGCGTGCCCCTGCAAAATCGGCTCGTTTTCAAACACGTCAATGGCGGCCAGACCCGGGCGGCCGCGGTTAAGGCCAGTAATCAGGGCATCGGGCTCGATCAATTCGGCGCGCGACGTGTTGACCAGCAATGAGGTCGGTTTCATGAAGGCCAGGTCTTCATGCTTGACGATGTGGCGCGTGTCCGCGTTCAGGCGCAGGTGCAGCGACAACACATCGCTTTCGGCAAAAAACGCTTCCTGGGTCGGTGCGGTCCTGTAGCCGCTGAGTGCGGCACGTTCCAGCGAAGGCTCGCGGCCCCACACCAGCACGTTCATGCCAAACGCCTTGCCATAGCCCGCAACGATCTGGCCAATCTTGCCAAACCCCCAAATGCCCAGGGTCTTGCCATTAAGTACCGCGCCCAGGCCAAAGTTCGGCGGCATCGATCCGGCTTTCAGGCCCGACTGCTGCCACGCCCCGTGCTTGAGGTTGCCAATGTATTGCGGCAGGCGCCGCATCGCAGCCATGATCAGCGCCCAGGTCAGCTCGGCGGTGGAGATCGGCGAGCCGGAACCGTCGGCAACTGCGACGCCCCGCTCGGTGCACGCCGCAACGTCGATGTGCCCACCCACGCGCCCCGTTTGCACGATCAGTTTCAGGCGCGGCAATTTGTCGATCAGCGCGCGTGTCATGGGTGTGCGTTCACGGATCAACACCACCACATCCGCATCCTTCAGCCGAATCGACAATTGCCCCAGGCCCTTGACGGTGTTGGTGTAGACCTTGGCAGCGAACGGTTCCAGTTTGGCGGCACAATCGAGCTTTCTGACCGCGTCTTGATAGTCATCGAGGATCACAATATTCATGCCGCTATTGTGCCTTGGCGCTAGCGGCGCCAATGCGGTTAGCATCTGTGCCTTTGATCAACTTTCCGGAAACAAAACCATGCCAATCTCGATGTCTTCTGCCAGCCTTCCCGTGTGCATTTCCATGTTGGGTAATTTGAGCCACCTGCTGGACAAGATGCAGGCTTTTATTGACGAAAAAAAGTGCGACCCGAATGCCCTGCTGCAATACCGCATGGCGCCCGACATGTTGCCTTTCACGCGGCAGGTCTTGATCGCATGTGATGCCGCAAAAAATGGCGTGGCCCGCATCGCGGGTATTGAAGCGCCGAAGTTTGACGACACTGAGAGCACCGTGGCAGAACTCCAGGCGCGCATCCAGAAGACACTGGATTTTCTAAAATCGGTGCCCGCCGACAAACTCGACGGCAGCGAAGCAAAGGAAATCACCTTTCCAGTCGGTCCGGAAAAACGCACCATGCAAGGGCAAGCCTATTTGACGGGCTGGATGATGCCCAACCTTTACTTTCACATCAATGCCGCCTACATGATCCTGCGCCACAACGGCGTGACCTTGGGCAAACGCGATTACCTGCTTGGCGCAGCGGCCTAATTGACAAGGTGAGAGTGCGCAGCGGCTTGACCGCTGCTCGTAACATGGTTCGGCTTGACCGCTGCTCGTAACATGGTCGGCTTGACAGCTGCTCGTAACATGGTCGGCTTGACCGCTGCTCGTGCCATGGTGCGGCGT
>JANNYX010000359.1:0-3404 GCA_031410295.1 Rhodoferax sp. | reverse complement strand
GGTAGACGGGTTTGCCGGCCACGTCGCGCCGCATTTCTGCGGGCTTGTCGAAAGTCAGCTTGAACAGGCTCAGCAGGCGCTGCTGGCGTGCCGCTTCGACGGGCCGGCCCTCGTACAGGTCGTTCAGCAGCGCGCTGGCTTCGGCGTCCAGGCCGACATGCCAGCGCCAGTTGGCGTCGTCAATTTTCTGCTCGGGTTTGATGGTGACCTGAACGCCGAGAAAATGCGCGACCCAGGCTTCGAGCACCGTGGCCAGCGCCTTCAGGCCCGAACGGGCGCGTGTCATGGTCAGCACCAGGCCGTGGCTCAGGTCGTTGCTGATTTCATGGGTGAGGTCGAGCAGGAAATTGTGGCGCTCTGATTGTTGCCAATAACTTCGCGCGTTGGCGTCGGTCAACACTTCCAGGCTCACTTCTCGCACCGGCGCATTGCTTTGCGCGAGCAGGCGGCCAATGTCGCCCAGGCCGCTGGTTTCATTGAGCAGGTCCAGCACGGTCTGGTCGCCGCTGAGCAGCTGGCCTTCCTGCGAATAAATACGTTGCGGACGAAACAACAACTCGCCAGCGCGGGCGAGCTGCGCGCCTTGCACGCCGCTACGTACGCCATCTTGCACGCCATCAAGCACATTGCGCACGCAGGCCTGTGCGACCAGGTCCAGAAACAGCGGCGGCAGCGTGACGATGCCCGCGCGCAGGGTGGCCAGGTACCAGGCCTCGAGCGTGCCCGCCGCCAGCAGGGCATCGCGAAAATTCAGGAAATGGCGGTAGTTGCCGCGCACGTCGGCGTCGGCGAGCGTGCCCAACTCGGCGTCTGTCACCTGGCGTTTTGGCTGCTTGCTCAAGGCCTCGTGCAGTGCGATTTCGGCCGGGCAGGACTCTTCAACCAGCGCCAGTTCCGGGCGGGCCAGAAACAGGCGCAGGTAAGCGTCTGAGGGAATCAGCCAGCCCCGTGCGTTGCGTTGCAGTTGGGAGAAGCCGCTGGAAGGCCAAAAGTCGTCGGGATGCGGTTCGGTCAAATCAGGGTTTTTCTCAGGGCTTAACTCAGGGCTTAACTCAGGCCTGCCTACGGCAGATTGGCGCAGGTTAATCTGCGCCCCACCCGTGTCTATTTACGTCCAACCGCAGTGTAAAGCTCCGCTACCGGCACCACACGGCCGTGTAGCGGCAGGATGCGCTCCACGCCCAATTTCAGGCGGTCCATGTTGTCGACCAGCACCTTGTGGTTGCCGTTGATGACGGCGGGTGTCGGCGTGTTCGGCGCGCCGGGGGTGTAGGCGTCGGCTTCGATCAGCAACTTCTCTTTGGGCAGGTAAACCATGTTGAAGCCGTGCGCATGCACGCTGCCTTCGATGAAGTACACCTCGACGTTGCGCGAGCCATCAGTGAAGACGCGTTTGCCGTCCACGCCGCTCACCGTGGCACGCCTGCCGGACTTGGCCAGCGCGTCCGGCGCAACCGTGTTGGGGTTGGCGAAGATGCGCTCGAAATACGGGCGGGCCATGCTGCTGGCCACAATTTCAGCACCCTGTGCCGCTGCGGTGCGCAGGCCGCCCGCATGGTCAAAGTGGTGGTGCGAATTGATGACGTATTTGATCGGCTTGTTGCTGAGTTTCTTCACCTCGGCCAACATGGCTCCCGAGCGGCCATCGTAAAGGGGCGCTTCGACGACGATCATGTGGTCGGCCATTTCGATGGCGACACTGTTATGGGAGCCACCGGCCAGAAACCAGACGCCATCGGCTACCTTTTCGGCCACGGCGCGTTCGGCGAAGGCGGGCACCAGCGCGGGGATCTCGATGGCAACCGCCACATTCGGTTTGACCTCTTTTACCGTCAAATCGGCCACCTCGTAACCGCCCATGACCTGGCGGATGCGCATGGGGAATTTCACGCCGCCCACGTCTTTGTAGTCGCTGTACCAGGTGGTGGTGGCGGTGTCGCCCATCACCGGGCTGGGTTGCACCGACTCAACCCGCTCGACCAGGTTGTTGGCGTTGATGAAGGCGGTGGCGGTGAAATGGCCCGGCTCGCCAAAGGCGACGGCGGTGTAACGTTTGCCGTTTTCGTCGACCGTCCAGGCGCCACTATTGCTTTTCAAAGCCGCCTTGATGGCGCCGTGGGGAGAGGTCCACAAATCGTGCACGCGGCCGCTTACGGCCAGCGGGGCAGCGGCGGGCGCCGGGCCGGCCATGTTCCAGGCGCTGGCGCCTTTGAGCAATTGGGTCGCGCGTTGTTCGCCCTGGCCCATCAGAGGAATACCGCCGCCGCCGGTGGGTTCAGCGCGTTGCTGGGCGAAATCCTGCCGCAGGGCGCCGCCTTCGTAATCCATCACCCTTGAGAACATGGTGACGGTCAGCTTGGGCCAGGCCATGCCGGGCTGGTAGGCCTGGCCAAAAATGCCGCCGGTGCCTGCGGCGTCATACTGGAGCGATTTGAGCGCTGTGCCGCCCATGGCCGAATTGGCATGGGCCAGCGCGGTGGGTGCGTCCACCGAATTCATGGAGGCGCAGGACGCCAGTGCCACCGCACTGAGGGCAAGGCCTGCGCGGCTGATGGCCGAGCCCGATAACCGAAATGCCGAAAATACTGTCTTCATGCTGTCTCCTTGGTTAACTTTGTTGGGGATTGATTTTGCATTCTGGCCGCAACCGCAGTAAGCTTGCGCGGCTCCCTCAGAGAGAACCTTTTCTGTCGCGTAAGTTTCACGGAAAATCTTCTGAAAACCCGGTAGAAACCCGCAAGATACCCGGTGAAACCAGGAAGATACCCGGAAGTTGCCCGACAGAAATCCGAAACAAAACCGCAGACCACACTACCAACCAAACTGGAGCCCCTGAATGAATGACCTGTTTTCCCTCAAAGGCCGCACCGCCCTCATCACCGGCGGTTCGCGCGGCATCGGCCGCATGATCGCAGAGGGTTTCCTCGCTCAGGGCGCGCGCGTCTACCTCTCGGCGCGCAAGGCCGCCGTGGTGGAGCAGACAGCGAAAGAGTTGTCGGCCAATGGCTTTTGTGTGGCGCTACCGGCGGACGTATCCACAGTAGAAGGCGCCAAGGCGCTTGCCGCCGCGTTCGCTGCGCGCGAGGAGAAGCTCGACATCCTGGTCAACAACGCCGGCGCCGCCTGGGCCGCAGAGTTTGACGTGTTCCCCGAAAACGGCTGGGACAAAGTGGTCGACACCAACCTCAAGGCGCCGTTTTTCTTGACCCAGGCGCTGCTGCCCCAGCTCAGGAAAGCGGCGCAGACACGCGTGGCCAAAGTCATCAACATCGCCTCAATTGACGGCGTTTCCGTCAACCCGCTGGAGACGTATTCTTACGCCGCCAGCAAATCCGGCCTGATCCATTTGACGCGCCGCATGGCGCTGCAACTGGCCAAAGACAACATCGTCTGCAGCGCTATCG
>JANNYX010000358.1:0-3063 GCA_031410295.1 Rhodoferax sp. | reverse complement strand
CGCGCCAACAACGTCGCGCAGATACAGGTCGAACCACCGCTGGCCGGCGTGTTGATGCCGGCCAATGTGCCGCTCAGCAGCGCCGCCTGCAGCGACTACCGCGGCAGCCTGCGCGCCGATTTTTCCGATCCATCGCAAATTCGTTTTCTGGGCGCTTACCCGGCCAGTTGCGGCGAGAAGGTCTGGGGCTTTGCCTATGCCGACCCGAAATCATTTGCCACCCGCGCCGTCGACGGGATGTGGCGCGAGATCGGCGGGAAACTGGGCGGCAGCGTGCGCGAAGGGCGCCTGCCGGCCAATTTGAGCGCAGCTAAACCGGCCTTCGAAGTGGCCTCGCCGATGTTGCCCGAGGTGATCCGCGACATCAACAAATTCAGCAACAACGTGATGGCGCAACAGCTCTTCCTGACGCTCAGCCTGCCCAAAAAACCCGCCAATGCCGGCGCCGGCGGGAACAGCGGCGGGAACGATGGCGCGGCCACCTTGGCCGGTTCGCGCGAGCTGGTGCAGCGCTGGTGGCGCAGCCATATCAGCGAGGGTGACGTGCCGGTGATTGACAACGGCTCGGGCCTTTCACGCAGTGAACGCATCAGCGCGCAGGGCCTGGCGCGCCTCTTGCAAATCGCCCACGCATCGCCCTTGATGCCGGAGCTGATGTCGTCCTTGCCCATCACCGGTGTCGACGGTACCCTGCGCGGCAGCCGCAGCAAAGCCCGCGGCAGCGCCCACCTCAAAACCGGCGCCTTGAACGGCGTGGCGGCCATCGCTGGTTATGTGTTGGCCAACAGCGGCCGACGTTACGTGGTGGTGATGATCGTCAACCAGCCCGGGGCGGCTGCGGCCCGCCCTGCGATGGACGTCTTGGTGGACTGGGTGGCGAACGACCGCTGAGGCCCGCGCGGCGACCTTGCCGCCAATTCGCTTCAGGTCAGGTCAGGTCAGCGCAGGTCAACCCGCCGCGGCGCGCTGCAGGCGGTCGCGCACGCCGTCCCATTCAGGGGTTACGGGCGGTGTTTCAATCCAGATCAGTTTGACGCCTTGCGCGTCAAAATCGCGCAGCACGGAGAACAGCTGCTGCGCGGTGGCGACGGCATCGTCGGGCATGCGGCGGCGCAAAATCCTCGCCGACCGGCTCTTCAGAATCAAGCGTGACCAGGTGGCGATGTGCGCCGTGGCGTCAAGGGTGCCGTCGCGTTTCGCGTCCAGGTCCGCGCCCAACAAGTCCAGCGCCGCCTGCAGGGCACGGGCGTCCATCAGCCGCACCTTGGCGCGCGGCGCGTAATGCGACTCGAGCGTGCCTGAGGCGCGGGGCGCGTCACTATCCTCTGCTAAAAGTGCGTCGTTCAACAGGACCTGCTGGCCACAGGCGGCGCTGAGTTGTGCCAGCGTGAGTGTGCCGGGGCGCAACAACACCGGCACGCCGCGGGTGCAGTCGATGATGGCGGACTCGATGCCGACGTCGCAGGCGCCGCCGTCAAGAATCAGAAGGTCGTTGCCAAACTCGGCCTGCACATGGCGCGCTGTCGTCGGGCTCACGCGGCCAAATTGGTTGGCGCTGGGCGCGGCAATGCCATGCACTGCGGGCGCGCCGTCGCCGCCTTCCTGGCGCAGGATTTTCAAGAGCGCCTGCGCCACAGGGTGCGCGGGGCAGCGCAGGCCAATGGACGCCTGGCCGCCCGCAGCGGCAGCCGCCACCCGGGGGCGGCGCGGCAGGATCAGCGTCAGCGGGCCGGGCCAGAAGGCCTGGATCAGCCGCTGTGCAAACGCGGGAACGCCCTGGGCGAAATGTTCGACGGCAGTCGCATCGGCCACATGAACGATCAGCGGATGGTTGCTCGGACGCCCCTTGGCGCTGAATATTTTGGCCACGGCAGCAGCGTTGTCGGCATCCGCACCCAGGCCGTACACGGTTTCGGTGGGCAATCCGATCAGTCCGCCCAGGCGGATGGTTTGGGCGGCCAAAGCGATAGACGCGCGCGCTTCAGCGTCAGGGTTGGCGTCAGAGTTTGCACCAGAGTTTGCACCAAAGTTTGCATCAGGCTTGGCGTCAAGATGGGCGTCAAGGATCACCGTCTCGCCTTTGCGTAAGCCGATGTCATGGCGTGACTGCCAGCGTCGATGGCCATCAACGACCAATGCGCCAGCGGCTTGATGCGCAGCAGCCTGGCCGCCTTCAAGGCCGTGGCTTCAACCTCCGCCAAGGTTTTGCCGGTGAGGGTCAGATGGCCCATTTTCCGGCTCACACGGGCCTCGGTTTTCCCGTACAGATGCAGGTGCGCGCCAGGCAAAGCCAGCAGCTTGTCCCACGCCACCGTCCCCTTTGCCGGCCACAGGTCGCCCAGCAGATTCAACATGATCGCCGGGCTGTGCTGGCGCGGTTGCGTCAGCGGCAGTCCGGCCAGGGTGCGCACCTGCAGCTCAAACTGCGACACGTCGCAGGCGTTCAGGCTGTAGTGGCCGCTGTTGTGCGGGCGTGGCGCGATTTCGTTGACCACCAACCGCGGCCTGGCCTGGGTCGAATCACGCACGATGAAAAACTCAACACACAGCACCCCCACATACTGCAAGCCATCTGCTATCGATTTCGCAGCTAACAAGGCCTGTTTCTTGACGGCCTCAGGCATGTTTTTCTTAAAGACTTCAGTCACCGCCAAAATACCGCCGCGGTGCGTGTTGCGTTGCAGCGGCAGGTTCACGCAGGTGCCGTCTCGCCCGCGCGCGATGATCACTGAACATTCAGCTTCCAGCGCCAGCATTTTTTCCAGCACGCAGGGCGCCTGTTTCAACTCTGCCCAGGCGGCGGCGAGTTCCGCGCGGTTTTTGACACGCACCTGGCCCTTGCCGTCGTACCCCATGCGCGATGTTTTCAGGATGCCGGGCAGCAGATCGGCGCCCACCGCGTCACGTTGGGCCACGGTTTCAATCAGCGCATACGGCGCACACGGCACACCACACTTCACAAAATGGGCTTTCTCGGCCGCGCGGTCCTGCGCGATGGCCACGGCACTTGCGGCAGGCGCCACCGGCCGCGTTTTGGCCAGTGTCAAGAGGGCGGCCGCCGGT
>JANNYX010000357.1:0-2526 GCA_031410295.1 Rhodoferax sp. | reverse complement strand
TGCTGGTGGTGCCAGCGGTGTTCACCTATGTCGACGACACGGAACATATCATCCGGCGGATTTGGGCCCGGCTGCGCGGCAAAAAACGCCAGCCACCCGCGGCCGTGGTGGTGTCCGAGGTGCCTATCCCTTGATCTTCTTGACCAGGGCGGTGGTTGAATACCCGTCGACGAAGGGAATCGCCAGCGCCCGCCCGCCGTAGGCCTCAACGACCTTGGTTTCAGCCAACGCGGTCATGTCGTAGTCGCCGCCCTTGACCAACAGCTCAGGCTTCAGGGACCCAATGATCTGTAGCGGTGTGTCTTCGTCAAACCAGGTCACCAGGCTCACCGATGCCAGCGCCGCCATGACCATGGCCCGGTCCATTTCATTGTTCAACGGGCGCCCCGCCCCTTTGCCCAGGCGTTTGGCAGAGGCATCGGTGTTGAGTGCCACCACCAGGCTCGCCCCCAGCGCCCGCGCTTGTTCAAGGTAACTGACGTGGCCGCGGTGCAAGACGTCAAACACGCCATTCGTGAACACCAAGGGGCGCGCCAGACTCCGCGCTCGCTCGAACGCGTCAGCGCGAGCGCAGATTTTGTCGGCAATCAGTGAGTCGGGGCCTGCCATGGCCCGATGCTAGCAGGGCGGCGCCTAACTGAGCGTGGCTTGCGGGGTGGCCGGCGCCTGCAAAATGGCCGCGGCCGCCAAGGCCGCGGCAGCTTCGGCCTCCACCACCTCGCGGCCAATTTCCTTGCGGATCTTGTTGAGTTCCTGCACCGTGGTGAAGGGCCGCTGCAGGAGCAGGCTCAGGTTGTGCAGGATGCGGTCGACCACCTTGGTTTCCCACAAGACGTCAAATTTGATCTGGCTGTCCAGCCAGTGCTCCAGCCACTCGGGATCCGGCAGGCGGCTTTGCACGGTGTCATGTGGAAACAGCGCCTTGTTGACATGCAGGTTGGTCGGGTGCAGGGCCTGGGCGGTGCGCCGCGCGCTGGCCATCAAGACGCCCACCTTGGCAAAGGCCAGCCGGGCTTCGTTGCCGTGCAGGGAGATGGCGCGGCGCATGTATTTGAGGTAACAACCGCCATGGCGGGCTTCGTCCTGGCTCAACGTGGTGTAAATTTGCTGGATCACCGGCTCGGTATGCCATTGGCTGGCGCGGCGGTACCAGTGGTTGAGGCGGATTTCGCCGCAAAAATGCATCATGAGGGTTTCCAGCGGTGGCGCCGGGTCAAACTCGAAACGCACGGCGTGCAGCTCGGCCTCGGTCGGCACCAGGTCCGGGCAGAACCGTTTCAGGTACTCCATCAGCACCAGGGAATGTTTTTGCTCTTCGAAGAACCAGACCGACATGAAGGCACAGAAGTCGCTGTCATGGCGGTTGTCGCGCAGGAACATCTCGGTGGCGGGCAGCGCCGCCCACTCCGTGATGGCGTTCAACTTGATGGTCTGCGCCTGCTCTTCGGTCAGCTTTGCGCCATCAAAGGCATCCCAAGGAATGTCTTTGGCCATATCCCAGCGAACCGATTCGAGTTGTTTGAAGAGTTCCGGATACAGCATGTTGATTTGCAGGTCTGGAATGATTTTAGGAGCACTTTGTAACGACGAGAGAAACAAAAGCCTGGGGTTTTACCCTTTGTTCTCGCCGCCTAGTCTAAGCCGCCTGAACCGCCACACTGCGCTTCGCGTCAAAACACTTGCCATGCGGATGGCTTTGTCCCACCCTCCCCTTGGCGCGTTCCTGCCCTGCCGCAAAGCCAGCGTCAACTCGGGGCTGATTCCAGAAAACTTGCGCGCAACATGAGTTTCTCCTGCAGTTTCGCCAAATTCGGATATTCCTTGCGCCAGCTGATCTGGGGAAAGCGGAAGTCCAGGTAGCCCAGGGCGCAGCCGGTGGCAATGTCGGCCAGGCTCATGTGGATGCCGAAGCAAAACGGCTTGTCGGCCAACCCGGTGCTCATGGCTTTCAGGCTGGCGTTGATTTTGCCAAGCTGGCGGTCAATCCATTCCTGGCTGCGTTGCACCTTGCTGCGGCCGTCCCAACTCGCCTCCAGGCGCGCCAGAATGGCGGCATCCAGCAAACCGTCGGCCAGCGCTTCCCAGGTTTTCACCTCGGCGCGCTCGCGCCCCAGGCTGGGAATCAGTTTGCCCACCGGCGACAGGGTGTCCAGGTACTCCACAATCACGCGCGAATCAAACAGCGCCTCGCCACCTTCCATGATCAGGCAAGGCACTTTGCCCAGCGGATTGGATTCAGTGATTTTGGTGTCTGCCGACCAGACGTTTTCCGCAACAAAGCTGTAGTCCAGTTTTTTCTCGCCCATGACAATACGCACTTTGCGGACATAAGGACTGGTGGTTGCGCCAATTAATTTCATGGGTCGTGATGGGGTGGGGGGTTGGCCATTCTAGCGAGACATGGCCCCCACACTACGCGGATACGGGGCTCCCATGCCCCCCCGGGGGGAAATTTTACGTGGGGCCGCCCCGCCGCAAATTTGCAGAACGCAAGTCGCTGCGGTAGCTACAGTGGCACCAGAGGGG
>JANNYX010000356.1:0-8340 GCA_031410295.1 Rhodoferax sp. | reverse complement strand
CAGAGCATCGTGATCGACGACGCGCTGTTTGACCGTTATGCCAAGTCGACCGATTTTATTCAGCAGTACGTCTTTCCGGGAGGGTGCCTGCCAAGCCCGCGAGAATTTCGAAAACAGGCGCAATTGGCTGGACTGCATGTGGTGGATGAGCTCGCGTTCGGTGCAGATTACGCGGAAACACTGCGACGTTGGCGCGCCAATTTTATTGAGAACCTCCCTCAGGTCCAGAGGCTTGGATTTGACGGGCGTTTCATTCGAATATGGGAGTTTTACCTTTGTTATTGCGAAGCCGCATTTGACGGCGGCGACATCGACGTGATTCAGTTTACTTTGCAAAAGCCGGGCGCATGAAAATGGCCATTGCGGCGAACCTTCATTTCGTCAAAACGGGAGGCCCCGGCGGCCTCGGCGATAAGTCGTGCCGCTGAACCCGCCGCAAAAAAATTGGCAAGGCAAGGTGGTCTGGGTCGTCGGCGCTTCGTCGGGCATCGGCCGCGCCACGGCGTCGGCATTGCACGCGAACGGGGCCCGTCTTATTGTCTCGGCGCGAAGCGAGCGGGCCCTGAAAGACTTCGTTGGTGAACATTCCGGCGCGGTGTCGCTGCCATTGGATGTGACGGACATCGCGGCGGTGCGGACGGCCGCGTCGAGAGTCATCCGCGAGCGGGGTCTCAATTGCCTGGTTTACAGCGCAGCTCACTACCGCGAGATGAGTGCGCAGACCTTCAATCTGGACGATTTGAATCGCCATCTTCAAGTGAACTACGGCGGATTTGTGGGTATTCTGGAAACCGTGGTGCCGTATTTTTTGCAGCGGTCAGAACAGACGCCACGGCCACCGCTTCACATCAGCGTGATTGGCAGTGTTGCCGGTTATAGCGGACTGCCGAAAAGCTTGGCCTACGGTCCCACCAAAGCCGCACTGATCAATTTGGCCGAAACCCTGTATGTCGATTTGCATGGGCATGGGATCGGAGTTTCACTGATCAGCCCGGGTTTTGTCGCCACGCCTTTGACGGCCCACAACAATTTCAGGATGCCGGCACTGATCAGTCCCGAGCAGGCAGCAATCGAGATCCTGCACGGTTGGTCCAAAGGCGAATTCGAAATTCATTTTCCGAAAAAATTCACCTGGTGGCTTAAGGTCTTGAAAGCCATGCCCTACCGATTGGCCTTCGCTGCCACTCGGACACTGACGGTATCGCCAGAAGCCATGGCATCACGCCCTGCTCTGGGCAAACCGGAATGAAACCCGGTTGCAGGCGAAGCCTCTTTGGTCCTTGAGAGCGCCGCCGCTCTCGCTGGACGGCTTAGGGTTCCTGCAACTTATAGTTCCGTGTTCGGCGGGTGGGTGCAGATTTAACCCGATAATGAAGCGTCAAAAATCATAGCGAGGCAATGAGCCACACCCAACCCACTTCAGCAAGCGCCAACCAAGCGGGTATGGCACTGTTTGCTGCAGCGTTTCATAACAACGCACAGGCGGCAACGCTGACGCGCATCGCCGATGGCCTGTTGGTCGAGGTGAATGATGCCTGGCTGGAGTTGAGTGGCTACGCCCGTGCAGAAGTAGCCGGCAAGACGACGATTGAACTTGGAATCTGGAGCGACTCCGCACATCGCACGGATGCCTTGAAGGCGCTGGAGGGCGGAAACAGCACAGCAGTCGTTGAAACCACCATGAATGCTCGCGCCGGTGTTCAGCGTGCCATTCGCTTCAGTGCCGCGCGCTTCGAGCTGGATGGCGTGCCGCACCTCCTGTGTTTTTTTACCGATGTGACCGGGGAAAAAGCTTCTGCGCAGGTTCTCAAGGACGAACTTGATTTCATCGAAAAAATCACCGCCCGGGTGCCGGCGCTGTTGTTCCAGTTCCGGGTGCGCGCTGACGGCACATGGCATTTCCCTTTCGTGTCGCGAGCCATCGAGCAAGTTCTTGATATTTCGTCAAAAGACGTGGTGGCAGATGCCGCGTTGGTGCTCGACCGGGTGCACCGCGATGACAAGGATGCGATTTGGCAGTCCCTACGCGCGTCGGCCGCTCACCTAACGGCCTGGAAGCAGGAATTTCGAATTGTCTTGCGTGATGGCTCTACGCTGTGGATGTTCTGCGACAGCTTCCCCGAACGGCAGAGTGACGCGTCGGTACTTTGGACGGGTTCAATCACCGACATCACCCAACGAAAACTCCAAATTGACGAGCTGGAGCGCACGCGCGCCTTGATGGATGAGAAGACGCGCAACCTCTCGATCGCACTGGACAACATGTCGCAGGGGATCTTGGCGATGGACGCCAGCGCCAAGATCACCCAGTACAACCAGCGCCTGCTGGAGTTGCTGGAGATCGATCCGCAAGTGATGCAAAATTTTTCCAATGCTGCCGAACTGCAGCAATACCAGCGCCAACGCGGCGATTTTGGAGAAAATTTTGCCTGGGTCGAAACGGGCGCCCGGCCCTTGCTGGATGGCCAGCCAGTGATGGCGCTGCCGGAGACGTATTTGCGCATGACCCGCACAGGACGCACGCTGGAGGTCAAAAGCCGGGCCTTGCCGGATGGCGGCGTCGTGCGCACTTTTGCGGACGTTACCCATTTTGCCGAGGCGCAGGCCGCGCTATTCAAAAGTGAATCGCGTTTTCGCAGCTTGACCAAGCTGTCGTCTGACTGGTTTTGGGAGCAGGATGAAAATTTCCGTTTCGTGAAGGTTGAAGGTGACGCGATTTCCGGCGGCGGAATGCTTGAGCAACTCGACGCCAACACGGTGCGGTGGGAACACGGTGCGATTGACCTGTCGTCCGAAAAATGGGCTGGGCACGTGCATACATTGCAGGCGCGTGAGTCGTTTCGGGACCTTGAAACGCAACTGCAGGATCCGCAGGGAAAATCCCGCTGGTTGTCGATCAGCGGTACCCCGATATTCGACGCCGCCGGCGAATTCCGAGGCTACCGGGGCGTGGGCCGCGATATCACTGAGCAAAAGCGCCGGGAAGATGAAAGCCAGCGCCTGGCGTTTTATGACACCTTGACCGGCCTGCCCAACCGCCGCCTGTTGCTGGACCGGCTGGCGCAGGCGATGGTGACCAGTGGCCGCAGCCAGAAACACGGGGCCTTGCTGTTCATCGACCTGGACAATTTCAAGGACCTCAACGACACCATGGGCCACGACGTTGGCGACCAGCTTCTCGAAGGTGTGGCCAATCGCCTGGTGACCTGCATTCGCCAGGGCGACACAGTGGCGCGGTTTGGCGGTGACGAATTTGTGGTGATGCTCGAAGGCCTGCAAATCGACGTCCAAAGCGCCAGCGACCAAGTCAAGACAGTGGCCGAAAAAATACTCGCCACACTCAACCTGCCGTTCGACCTGATGGGCAAGCCGCACTACAGCACACCGAGCATCGGCATTGCCCTGTTTTGTGGCCAGATTGACGGGGTCGACGAACTGCTCAAACGTGCCGATCTGGCGATGTACCAGGCCAAATCAGCCGGCCGCAACACCCTGCGGTTTTTTGACCCAGACATGCAGGCGGCTGTGGCCCAGCGCGCGGCGCTGGAGGTGGACTTGCGCCATGGCCTGGAGCGCGGCGAGCTGGTGCTGCATTACCAGACGGTGGTCAGCCACCAGGGCCGGGTGACCGGTGTAGAAGCCCTGGTGCGCTGGAACCACCCGCAGCGTGGACTGGTGCCGCCCAACGCGTTCATTCCGGTGGCCGAACAAACCGGCCTGATTTTGTCCATCGGCCATTGGGTTTTGAAGACGGCCTGCGACCAGTTGGTGAAATGGGCTGACGATCCAACAACCCGGAACCTGACGATTGCCGTCAACATCAGCGCGCGGGAATTTCACGAGTCCGATTTCGTCGCCGAAACCCTTCGCCTGCTGAACAAGAGTGGCGCCAACGCGAATCTTCTCAAACTGGAACTCACGGAGAGTCTGCTGTTGGGCGACATCCAGGACGCGATCCGCAAGATGGGCGAGCTGCGAAAGTCCGGCATGCGTTTTGCGCTGGACGACTTTGGCACCGGTTACTCTTCCCTGGCTTACCTGCGGCAATTGCCGCTGGACGAATTGAAGATCGACCAGACGTTCGTGCGCGACGTCTTGACGGACCCGAACGACGCGGCCATTGCCAAGACCATCATCGCGCTGGCGCACAGCCTCGGGCTGTCTGTGGTGGCCGAGGGTGTCGAAACGGTGGGGCAGCGCGAATTCCTGGCGCGCCACGGCTGCGAGTCGTTCCAGGGCTATTTGTTTGGCCAGCCACTGCCCGTGGCCGAGATCAACCTGGCCGACCTGGCGATCAGTTTTGCCTCGACCTCGGCCGACTCGCTGAACATGAGCCTGCTGTGAAATCAACCGGCTGAATCGGTCGGCTTTGGGGTCGCCAATTTGAGGCTTTTGCGCGCGACGTCCGCCGTTGACTTGTCTGCCACACCGGAAAACTTGCTGTATTTTCCAAGCAAGGCGACCAGTTGCGCATAGATTTTCGGACTGCCTGCCAGGCATTCCTTGTGCTCCAGAAAATCCGCCTCGCCGGTGAAATTTCCGACCAGTCCGCCGGCTTCGGTCACCAGCAAGGAGCCCGCGGCCATGTCCCAGGTTTGCAGCCCGGCTTCAAAAAAGGCTTCCGTGCGGCCGGCCGCCACATAGGCCAAATCCAGCGCGGCAGCACCCGGGCGGCGCAAGCCTGCGCAACGCGGCATCACCTCGGCCATCATGGCCAGGTAGGTCTGAAAGTCGTCGCCGGGGCGAAATGGAAAACCGGTGGCAATCAAGGATTCGTTCATGCGAATGCGCTTCGAGACACGAATGCGCCGGTCATTCAGGAAAGCCCCGCGCCCCTTGGTGGCCGTGAACAAGTCGTTGCGGGTCGGGTCATAAACCACCGCCTGTTCGACTTTGCCCTTTACGGCCAGAGCGATGCTGACGCAATACACCGGCAGGCCATGGATGAAGTTGGTGGTGCCATCCAGCGGGTCGATGATCCAGACAAAGTCGGAGTCTTTTGCGCCATGCTCGCGCCCTGATTCCTCCGCCAAAATGCCGTGACCGGGGTAGGCCGTGAGCAGGGTTTCGATGATGATCGCCTCGGCGGCCTTGTCCACTTCGGTGACGAAATCGTTCACCTGTTTTTGCGAGACACGAACCGATTCGACGTCCAGCGCGGCATGGTTGATGATTCTTCCGGCTTCGCGCGCGGCTTTCACCGCGACATTGACCATGGGATGGAGGTTGGGACTGTGCATGGCTGAATTGTTGTTAAGAGCTTTGAAGCGCAGGGCCAGGCGATGCTGGCAGCGACAATGGGCGCAATTTTAACCGCCCTGCCAGCCCTGTGAAAACGCGCTTCATCCTTCTCAATACCAGCCACGCCGGCAACGTCGGCGCTGCCGCGCGGGCGATGAAAGTGATGGGTTTTGACGACCTCATACTCGTCGCCCCGCGCTGGGCGAATGTGCTGCGTCGCGAGGAAACCATCCAGCGTGCCAGCGGTGCGCTGGACGTGCTCAACCAAGCGAGGATCGTCGCCACACTGGACGAAGCGCTCGACGGCATCACCCACCTGTGCGCCACCGCGATGACGCCGCGCGACTTTGGGCCGCCCACGCGCTCGCCGCGGGAGCATTTCAGTCTGCTCCTGAATACGGCGCATGAAACCCAATCAATACGGCGGCCTTTCATTGATATTTCTTTGAAGAACGATAACCCGGCAACACCGCAAACCGCGTCAATAGCGCCCGAGGCCGTCGCAGCGGCAGCGGTTGTTCGCGGTGTTGCCTTCCTCTTCGGCTCTGAACGCTTCGG
This sequence comes from Rhodoferax sp., assembly GCA_031410295.1. GTDB lineage: Bacteria > Pseudomonadota > Gammaproteobacteria > Burkholderiales > Burkholderiaceae_C > JANYCG01. The sequence goes on along the minus strand of JANNYX010000356.1, from coordinate 2,541 downwards.
CATGAACAATGAAGACGTTTACCGCTGCCATGTGGCCCTGAGCATCCCCACCAACCCGAAGTTCGGCTCGCTCAACCTGGCTTCTGCTTTGCAAGTGATCGCTTATGAATGGCGCCTGGCCTTGGGGCAGGCCGGTTTTAGCGGTCCAGGCGGTTCAAGCGGTTCCGGCGGTTTCGCCGTTGAGGCTGCCACGCCCGAGCCAAGTGTGGCCGACGCTCGCCAGGTTGCCGGCCTGTTGACGCACCTGGAGCAGGCGCTTTCGGCCATCGGGTTTCTCGACCCCGCCTCACCAAAAAAACTCATGCCGCGCCTGAACCAGCTGTTCAACCGGGCGGCGATCACTGAAGAAGAAATCCACATTCTGCGTGGTGTTGCCAAGGCCATGCTGGACGCATCCGGGCCGGCAAAACGCTAGACTCAGACTCCCATCCCGCGAAGCTTTTCATGTTTTCACGCCTTAAATCCGATATCCAGACGATTCTCGACCGCGACCCGGCTGCGCGCAATGCCTGGGAAGCGCTCACCTGTTACCCGGGGCTGCACGCGCTGGTGTTGCACCGGCGCGCGCACTGGTTCTGGAACCGGGGCTTCAAGTGGCTCGGGCGATTCACCTCGCACATTGGGCGCTTCCTCACGGGTATTGAAATCCACCCGGGCGCCGTGATCGGGCAAAAGGTTTTCTTCGACCATGCCATGGGGGTGGTGATCGGTGAGACCGCCGAAGTCGGCGACGGCTGCACCATCTACCAAGGCGTCACCCTGGGCGGAACCTCGCTCTACAAAGGCGCCAAACGCCACCCCACGCTAGGCAAGAACGTGGTGGTGAGCGCCGGCGCCAAAGTGCTGGGCGGCTTCACCGTGGGCGACAACGCCAAAATCGGCGCCAACGCCGTGGTGATCAAACCGGTGCCCGAAGGCGCCACGGCCGTGGGCATCCCGGCGCGCATCATCATGCCCAAGACGCCTGAAGGCAGCGGTGACGCCGCCATGGACCACCGCTTCAGCGCCTACGGCATCACCAACGACGACGACCCCCAAAACCCGATCAACCAGGCGATGAAGGGCCTGATCGACTTCACCTCCAAGCAGGACCACCAGACCGCGCTCTTGTGGCAAGCCATCGAAAAATTGCAATCCGGCGCATCTGTGGGCGACTGCGTGCCCGCCGATGCCGCGCGCAGTGAATGTTTTGAGGCCGACAAGATCACGCAGCTGGTCGGCAAGTGAGCTGCCGGATTTTCCGGAACCTGATGTGCTATAATTAATATAGCGAATTAGTCAATAGTTACGACGGCCTTAGGTTGTTTTTTCTTAAGGTTCTGGAACAGTCGCCGTGCGGCGCCACATTTCAGGCGAGCGGGCGCATCCTTAGCGCCGACTTCGGCCGAAACGCCTTGCACACCGCGTCATTTGTTTCCAGGTAAGGCCCGCCGATCAGGTCAATGCAATACGGCACGGCAGCGAAGATGCCTTGCACTACTGACTTGCCCTCGGCGTCACGCAAACCCTCCAGCGTTTCCTGAATTGACTTGGGCTGCCCAGGCAAGTTGATGATGAGGCTCTGGTCGCGAATCACGGCGACTTGCCGCGAGAGGATCGCGGTGGGGACAAATTTGAGGCTGATTTGGCGCATCTGCTCGCCAAAACCCGGCATTTCCTTGTGCGCCACGGCAAGGGTGGCTTCAGGCGTCACATCGCGCAGGGCCGGACCGGTGCCGCCGGTGGTGAGCACCAGGGCGCATTTCGCATCGGCCAGTTCAATCAGGGCCTGGCTGATGGTGGCCTGTTCATCGGGGATCAGGCGTTGCTCGAACTCGATCGGGTTCCTGAGCGCGCGCGTGAGCCAGTCTTTGAGCGCGGGCAGACCTTTGTCTTCGTAGACGCCGCTGGAGGCGCGGTCGCTGATGGAAACAATGCCAATTTTTACAGGATCAGCTGCGGTGGCATGGGCGGTTGAAACGGCTGTCATGGCTTCAAGCTCAGGTTGGACGCGGCATCCCCAAGATCATCGTCATTGGCCGCGTTTTCAGGCGACAGCGCCTCCTTGACGAGCTGGAAGATGTCGCGAAAAGCACGCCCATGGCGCACCGCCTGGCCGGGCTTTTCGGGCTTGGCGTCTTTGCGCGCCTGGCGGATGAGGGCGCGCAGCTGTTGTGAATCTGTCTGCGGAAATTGCGTGATCCATTGCTGGAAAGCGTCGTTGTCTTCGTCCGGGGCGATCAGCCGGTCGCGCCAGGTCTGTGCCTGGTGCAGAGCCGCAATGTCGGCCACCGAGCCGCCATGCTGCTCTTTGAGCGCTTCACGGATGGCAGACAACTGCGCGTCGTCCAAAAGGCGCATCAGCTTGCCGATGAACTGCATCTGGCGGCGTTTGCCTTCGAAGTTGGTGATGCGTTTGGCCTCAACCACCGCGTCCTTGAGTTTGTCGGAAAGATCGAGTTTGTCCATCAAGCCGGCGCTCAAGGTCAGCATATCTTCGCCGAGTTTCTGCAACTCCAGGCTTTCCTTCTTCTGGTCCGTGCGGCTTTGCGCGTCGGTGCC
>JANNYX010000355.1:0-10873 GCA_031410295.1 Rhodoferax sp. | reverse complement strand
CGCCTGCTTACCATCCCCTGTGTGACGGCATTGCCCTGGAGGGCGCACGCGTCGCGGCGGCGGCGTTGCTAAAAGCCGTCAAGGAGCCCGGCAACTTGCAGGCGCGAAGTGACATGATGATGGCGTCGATGATGGGCGCGATCGCCTTCCAGAAAGATCTCGGCGCGGTGCATTCCTGCGCGCACGCGCTGGGGGCCGTGTGTGACCTGCACCATGGCCTGGCCAATGCGCTGATGATCGACACCGTGATGGCCTGGAACTACAGCGCCGCGACCGCCAAATTTGATGAACTGGCGCACGTGTGCAAGGCGCCCGGCGGCGGTCGCGGATTCGCACCGTGGCTGAAGCAACTCAAACTCGATGTCGGCATCCTTGGCGGTTTGGCGTCCCACGGTGTGAGACCGGAGCATTTGCCGCGGCTGGTTGAAATTGCGGCGGCCGACTTGTGCCATCAAACCAACCCGCGCGCTTGCACCTCGGCCGATTTTGAAACCCTGTTCCGGGCAGCGATGTGACCATACCAGAGAAACTGAAGATTGCCGTCAGCGCCTGTTTCCTGCATCCCGACCCGGGGCGCGCGGCGTTTGGCAAGAAGACCTTGCATTTTGTGGAACAGTCCATGTCGCACTGGCTGATGTCGGAGGGCGCGCTGCCGGTCATGGTTCCCGCCGTCACGGGTGACACCGCGCGTGGCGACGTCACGTTGGCCGATTACGCCCAGTGGCTGGATGGCATGGTCCTGCACGGCGGTGCCGATGTCTGGCCAGGCAGTTACGGTGAGCAGCCATTGCGGCCAGAGTGGCAGGGTGACCGGGTTCGCGATGATTACGAAATCGCCTTGTTGCGTGCCTTCGTGGCGGCCGGCAAGCCGGTGCTGGGGGTTTGCCGTGGCCTGCAATTGATCAATGTGGCCTATGGCGGCAGCTTGTACCAGGACATCGCCACCCAACAGCCGGACGCGTTGAAACACCGTGACGGTGAAGCTTATGACCGGCATTTTCACGGCCTTGAAGTGGTGCCGGATTCACGTTTGGCGCAGGTGCTCAAGTCTGGCGAAAAACTTGTGGTCAACAGTGTTCACCACCAGGCCATCAAGACCCTGGCCGAGGGATTTGAGGTGGAAGCACGTTGCCCTGATGACGGCATCATCGAGGCCATCCGCCACACCGGCCGGGATTGGGTGGCGGCGGTGCAGTGGCACCCGGAATTTCACCGCGCCAAAGATGGCGTGATTGACGACGTTCCCCTGCTTTTGGACTTTCTGGCGGCGGCCCGCGCCGCGCGTGAATCCGGGGTGGTGCGGGCTCCGTACTTCAATTTGACGGCCCCATGAACCAACTCGAGATTCACAACCCGGCCAACGGCGCCTTGATCACCACGCTGGAAGCTGACGACACGGCGAGCGTCGCGGCCAAATGCGACGCTACCCGCAAGGCGCAGCCGGCTTGGGCCGCCAGGCCATTGGCGGATCGAAAAAGCTGCGTGGTCAGGTTTCGCGCGGCAGTGGTGGCGCAGTTGGACCCGCTGGCGGCTGTCATGACGCAAGAGACCGGCAAACCAATCAAGATGTCGCGCAACGAGCTGAACGGCTTGTTGGGGCGCATCGACTTTTTCCTTGATGAGGTTGACGCCGTGCTGGCAACTGAAACCATGTATGCGCAGGACGGCATGACCGAACAGATACAGCCCATTGCGCTCGGTGTGGTGGCGAATATATCGGCCTGGAACTACCCTTGGTTTGTCGGGTGCAATGTCATCCTGCCGGCACTGTTAACGGGCAATGCAGTGCTTTACAAGCCCTCGGAATTTGCCACGTTGACGGGCCGGGCCATCACCCGGCTGCTGCATGAGTCGGGCGTGCCAACGGATGTGATGGTTTGCCTGGTGGGCGCGGGTGCCGTCGGCGCAGCGCTGGTCGATCAAGCTGTCGATGGCGTGTTTTTCACAGGTTCGGTGGCGACCGGGGCCAAGATCGCCAAAGCTGCCGGCCAGAAGTTCATCAAAGTGCAACTTGAGCTGGGCGGCAAAGACCCGAGCTACGTGTGTGACGATGCCGACCCACAAGCAGCGGCCCAGTCACTTGCCGACGGCGCGATGTACAACGCTGGGCAGAGTTGTTGCTCGGTCGAGCGGATCTACGTTCACGAAAAAATTCACGACGCATTTGTGGCGGCGTTTATCGAAACGGTGGGCAGTTTCAAAATGGGCGATCCCCTGAACGAGGACACCTACATTGGCGCCATCACCCGTGCGTCGCAACTTGATGTGTTGGACGCGCAGGTGGCGGATGCCCAGGCCAAAGGCGCGCAATTGCTTCTTGGCGGCACACGTTTTCCCGGCCCGGGGAATTGGTTCGCGCCGACGGTCCTGAGCCAAGTCAACCATACGATGGCGTTGATGGTCGATGAAAGCTTCGGTCCCATCATCGGCATCCAGAGAGTCAGCGGTGACGCCCAGGCCCTCGAGTGGATGAATGACACGCGTTATGGCCTGACTGCCGGGGTGTACACACCGGATGAGGCACGCGCGCGCTTCCTGCTGGCCCAGGTTCACGCTGGCAGTGTTTATTGGAACTGTTGTGACCGCGTCAGCCCGCGCCTTCCCTGGAGTGGCTGCGGCATCTCCGGCGTCGGGCTGACCCTGTCGACTTATGGCATTCAGGCCTTCACGCGGCCAAAGGCCTGGCATCTTCGCAAGGTTTGACGCGGATTGGGCACGACGCATTTGCAATTTTTTTGTAACCAAATGCTTACCTAAATTTGTGAACGATGGCCTTGCTTGACACCAGGGACTATAGAAGAATGACTTCTTACGGAGGTCGTTTGTTATGCCGGTCAACCATTGTGAGCTGGAGTTGCGCATCGAGTGGCTGGACAAAGGTCGTTACTTCATTACAGCGCGTTTCAGTTATCCGGCACGGGACCTTGACGACCAATTGCTCGACCCGGTCGAAATCGAGTTTGATTTCAACAGCCTGAACCAGCTGGTCGCCGACCCGCTGGCCTATGGTCAGCATCTCAGCTCCATGGTGTTTGGTTTTCCGGGCAGCAAAGTGTTCGACGCTTACAGCCGCGCGCGCAGCATGGCAGCGGCCCAGTCCACCCTGCGGATCCGGTTGTCCATCCCTGCCAGTGCGCCAGAGTTGCACAGCCTAGCCTGGGAACTGATCGCCGATCCGCTGGGTAATCAGCCACTTTTGGCGCAGGACAACCTGTGGTTTTCCAGGTTTCTCACTTCCCATGATTACCGTTCCTACACTGAGCCCGATTCGGGTCTGATCAAAGCATTGATAGTGGTCGCCAGCCCCAGTGACGTTGTCACAAAATGGAAACAGGTTGAAATCGACCATGCCAAGGAAGTCGAACGGGCCGTAGCCGCGTTGGAATCGAAAGCGCAAACCTCGGGACGGCGCATCGTCGCCACCCCTTTGCAGGGATCGGCAACGCTGGCCAACATTGTGTCGAAGCTGAACAGCTCGAGTTACGAGATTCTTTACTTGGTTTGCCACGGAGCCTTGATAGATGGGAATGAGCCGCGTCTCCTGCTGGAAGCCGAGAATGGCAGCGGCCAATCCATCGCCGGGCAAGAGCTGGTCGAGCGCCTGGGCGACCACGGCAGGCAGCCGCGACTGGTCATATTGGCCTCCTGCGAGAGTGCGGGTAGCCAGCATGAAGGGGTGATGAACGCGATCGGTCCGCGACTGGCTGCTGTCGGCGTGCCCGCGGTGCTGGCCATGCAGGGCAAGATCACCCAGGAAAGCTCAGCGCTGTTCATGGCTGCAATGTTGCGCGAACTGGCAGAGTCCGGTCAGATTGACCGCGCCGTCGCAACTGCGCGCAGTCTCATCCGTGCGCGGCCGGACTGGTGGATGCCGACCTTGTTCATGCGTTTGAAAACCGGTCGTCTGTGGCAGGCGACGGCCTCACAACTCCCTTCGTTCGACAAATGGGCGGCCTTGGCCCTTGATATCGAAAGCGGCCAGTTTGTGCCGATCCTGGGCCCAGGTTTGGTGGAGTCTCAATTTGGCAGTACCCGGAACATGGCCAAAAAATGGGCCGAGCGTTATGAGTTTCCACTGGCGCCGCGTAGCCGCGACGATTTGGCCCAGGTCGCGCAATATCTCTCTTACCGTCAAAGCCGCAAATATGCGTTTGCCGAACTGCGCAAATACCTGGTCAGCCAGGTGCGAGAGCGCTATGCAACCGTCCTGGAAGAGGCCGGGAAACGTGTCGGCAAAGACTTCATCAACTGCGAGCTTCAAGAGGGACTGTTGAACGAGTTGATGCTGGAGATCGGCACCGCGCAACGGTCAAACAACCCTGCCGACGTTCATCGCTTATTGGCGCGATTGCCACTCAAGGTGTTTGTGAACGCGAACCGCGACAACTTGTTGCGTGACGCCTTGATGGAGCAGGGCAAAAGGCCGCAAGTGCAGTTGTGTACCTGGCGGGTGGTCAACGATATGCCAAAACCTATCGGCGATGCGCCCCCCAAAGGGTATGTTCCAAGCGTCAATGAGCCGCTGATATTCCACGTGTTTGGCAACCTGGAGCAACCGGAAAGCCTGGTGTTGACCGAGGATGACTATTTTGACTTCTTGACAGCGGTGACCCGCGCCGAATTCCTGAAAAAGCTGGGGATTCCGGGCTCGGTGTCCAGCGCGTTCGCGGCGTCGGGATGGCTGATGCTGGGCTTCCAGCCGGATGATTGGGATTTCAGGGTATTGCTGCGCGGCATTCTGAAACAGCCCGGAAACCGACAGGGTGAGCAAAGTGTCCGGGTTGCAGTTCAGATCAACCCCGCAGAGGGCGTTCAAATCGATCCTGACCGTGCCACAAAATATATTGACACTTTTTTCCAGACCCAAGGCAAGATGGTTACCTTTTGGGGAACGCCGGATGCCTTTATGGTCCAGTTGATGGCCCAGTGCGAGTCGGACGGAGTGGTCAAACGGGAAGCCGCCTGATCATGGATAGCGCCAGCAAAACCACTGAAAATCCGTATGTCGGGCCCGTGCCCTTTACGACGGGGCAAAAACTTTACGGACGGGAAACCGATGTGCAGGTGCTGGTCGACTTGGTGGTGGCCAAACGCATCGTTTTATTGATCTCGCCGTCGGGTGCCGGGAAGACGTCGCTGATTCAGGCGGCACTGATTCCGCAAATAGAAAAGCGATTCAATGTGATGCCAGTAGTGCGGCTGGATGCGGCACGCCGAGATTGCTCGGCGCACGTCAACCCTTACGTTTTCATCACCCTTCAGGCATTGGAAAAGCGCCTCGACCCAGCTTCGCGCAAAACGTCCTTGGCGCTTGAAAAAATGACCCTGGCCGACTATTTCCGGGCTTTGCCAACCCTGCTCGACGCGCGCGGGCGCACCCGGTTTCCGCTGGTGATCTTTGATCAATTCGAAGAGTTGTTCACTTTGAACCGTTCGGACTGGCTGCTAAAGAAAGAGTTCATCCGACAGGTGGGCGAGTTGCTGGGTGGCTCCGCCGACGAGCCGGAGGACGCGGCGAATGAAAGGCGAAGTGAACCGGAGCCAAACTTGGCAGATGGGGACGCTTCTGACGCACCAGAGTCGGCAAAGCTGGCGCCAGTCCCGCCGGTATGGGCCGTGTTCTCCATGCGTGAAGACCACGTTGCTGAACTGGAGCCCTATCTGCACCGGATTCCAACCGGCCTTGCGTTTCGCCAGCGTCTGCTGCCACTGGAAGTCGACCAGGCAATGCAGGCGATCAACGGCCCGGCGCCGCAGGATTTCCCAAGAGAGGCTGCGATGGTGCTGGTAGACGATTTGCGTCGCGTCAAACTTGTCGGCAATGACGTCAACCCGGAGGCGGGTTTCATGGGGCGCTTTGTTGAACCACTGTTGTTGCAGGTCGGCTGCAGGCGCCTGTGGGATCAGGTTGTGGCTGGCCAGGGCAGACCAGTTGCTGCCTCCGACATTGGCTCAAATCAGACCAGCAGCCAGGTGGACGCTGCACTGGCCGATTACGTCTCTGATGAAATTAGCGCTGCAGCAAAGCTGGTGAAAGGCACCTCGCGGTTTTTGCGGGATTTTCTGGAGGACAGACTACTTTCCCGAAACGGTGTCAGAACCAAAGTCTTGCGCGACCCGGCACAACTCGGGGAGTTGGAGCCAGCGCTCAACCTCTTGATCGAACGGCATATTTTGCGCACCGACATTGCTGGTGACCGCGAATGGATCGAGCTGTCACATGATCGCTTGATTGCCCCGCTGTACCAGGGCAATCAGCTTTGGCGTGAGGAGCACCTGTCACTGATGCAAAAGCAGGCCAAACTTTGGGAAGAGGCCGGTCGACCAGAGGACATGTTGTTCACGGACGTGCAGCTGGAGCATGGCGAGGCCTTTGCCAAGGAGCATCCAGAGTTTGTTGGCGAAGTGGATCTCAAGTTTCTGGCAGAGTCGCGCCAAAAGCGGGCGCAACAGCTTGTTGAGCAGGCCCGAAACCAGGTGATTGCGCAGAAAAACCAGCAGTTAAAAATGCAACTCGGTTTTCTTCTGGTGTCGTCTGTGGTGCTGGTTGGGGTGGCAATCTGGTTGAATCAGGCCATCAAACAAGCAAATCTTGCCCAAAACGTGGCGGTGCAGGCTCAGGAGAAAAGTTACCGCGACGTTCTCGATGCGCGCTTAAAGGAAGCGGCGCTGCTGGTGCGTGACGATAACGCCGTGGCCGGTCTCAAATTGCTCATCTCCACGCAAGAGAATATTGATCAGAAAAAACTAGAGGGATTGGATGCAGCGGTCGACACGACGCTGATTCGTGTTTTGGGCCGGTTTCCACCCATTGAGCGTCGCCTTGGCGAACATCTGGCAGGCGTGCGAGGCGTTATTTTTGCGAGGGGTGGCGAATTGGTTTTGTCCGGGAGCATGGACAAGAAGCTTGGTTTTTGGCCAACCTCCGGCAACCGCACGCTGGGACAATCGCCAGGTGGCCATGCAGCGGGCATCACCAGCGTGGCCTACAGTGAATCATCCGGAATTGCTGCATCTGGAGATGAAGGCGGCGACATTGTCCTTTGGAATGTGCAGTCCGATACGTTGCGCAAAATCAGTGATATACGCTGGCGCATCACACCATCGGGTTTTTCCGCCGCGCCGGGCGAATCGGCGGACCCGTCGATTCCGCAAATCACCAGCATCGCGTTGAATTCGAACGGCACCATTTTGGCTGCTGCCAGCCGCCAGATGCACATCACTTTATGGAACGTCTCCGACAAACAGCAACCCAAAGAAATCGCGAGTTTCGGAAATCTGGTTCACAAATCAGATATTTCACGCATCGTGTTTGTGCCTGGTGGCCTTGATCGGGACAAATTGGTGTCCGCCGACTCGGGCGGGCGCGTGGCTCTATGGAATCCGGATGTGGCAGGGTCTGGCAATCCCGACGCCACTTTCACCACCCAGGAACGTGTGGAAACGCGCGCCCTTGCAGTCAGTCCCAACGGCAAGTGGATCATCGCAGGTGACGATAAAGGCGATATGCATGTTTGGAGTATTGGGGCCAGGGGCGCAGATCAGGTCAACGTGAAAATACTCAGCAAGCAATCAAGGGGGCAGATCAACGACTTGGCGTTTTCCAAAGACGGAAAGAGTTTGTTCAGCGTTGGAGACGACAAGTCACTGATTCGCTGGACTTTGCCAACAGATCCGGTGTCAGCCGCCGCCTTTGAAAGCGTCAATGCGCGGGCCACACGGATTCCGGGCTGGGACGAAAAACTGTACACCGTCGCAGCACATCCGACCAGAGACGGCGTCGTTGTCATCGGTGGCGCGAAGAAGGTGGTGGTGGTCGACACAGATCAACGAAGTCCCCTGGTCCGGCCGATCGTTGTGGCCGGTGTTGCGACTTCGTCTTGGCTTGGATTGCGCGGCTCATCGAAATTGGATGCATTGTTGAGTCTGGAACCGGACCGAAAAACAGTTCGCTTCTTGCGTGAGTCTGGCGGTCAGTACGTATTGGCCGCTACTGCGACCGAGACCGGTGAGGACATCAAGGCGATCGCCATGAGCCGCGATGGCGCCGATTTTGCCGTTCAGGGCTGTTCTGGCCGCGTGAAATTCAGCCGTCTGGGTCAGATTGCAAACCGGCCCTGGATGCCGGAAGGTGCAAGCGCGGTTGCGGCGAATTCCTGCGCAACTCAGAACACCTTGTTGTACACGCCAGATGGCAAAGCCGTGATTGCCACCCACGGCGCAGAAATTGCAGTCTGGCGCAAGGCAGCAAACGGCGAATGGATGGGACCTGGAAACTCGAATGTCGGACAGGAGATCGCTTCAATTGCCGTTGATCCGAAGGGTGAACTGCTGGCTTTCGGAACTGTCAGCAACGCCATCGAAGTGAGGCGGCTGGTGGGTGGCAAAGTTGAGGAGGCATCGATGGCATTGAGCAAGGGGCGCCTAGCCTCGCCCGTTGTCGCCTTGGCATTCAGTGCGGACGGCAAACGCGTCATCGCTTCCACTGAAAATCCAGACGTCAGCAGCTGGGAATTCCAGCTTGAAACAACCCGAACTTCATTCAGTGAGCAGCATGATCGCGCGGTAGATCAGCTTGCAGCGGGCCTGCGCGGTTCAGTTCAAACCCAATTCTCGGGGGACCGCACGGGGCAGGTGGTGGCTTGCCTGGGTCTGCTGATCAGCAGCAACTGCACCCGGCTGGGACGCTCTTTTGGCAGGCCGATAACGGGACTTGCCATGAGCGAAGACGCCTCACGCGTGGTTATATCCCTCGATACTGTGCAGGGCCGTCATCGCCTCAATCCTGCTGTCAATGAAGAGGGTAGCCGGCCAATTGCGTCCGGTCCGGGCCTGTACCGCTGGGACCTGGGCCGAGCAGATATGTTGGCCACCGCCAGCCGGCTAGCGAGCGACGGTCGACAATGAATCAAGGGCGAACGTCATGGTTGCACTGACAGACCAACAAGCCGCACCGTCGGAACTGATTCTCAACGGCATTGACGCCTCGACGGGTGCATATTTGCTCCCGGGCGTCGCCGTGACCGACTTGGCTCGCCTGGCCCGAGGCGAGAAACCGGATGATGAGCACCACAATGCGTTGGCGCAACGGCATGACGCGGCGGCAGCATCCTTTGGCTTGGGCTTCGACTGGGACCCACAGAAACTCGAAGAGGCTGGCTGGGGCGTCATTTTTGCCAGTGATGCGGCGCCGGACTTGATAGCCGCGCTGGAGCCCCTGCTTGCACTGCGCAAAGCGCAGGCGGGCGAACGGTATCGCCAGTTCATTGGGGCTGAAGGTTATCGCAAGGGAGATGTGCCAGACCGTGCGCATGCCTGGCTTGGACGTGAGCCGCGAAAAAAGGCGCCTGGCCCGCCCGATCCGCGCAAGCTTCCCTTCTACCTTTTGCTGGTTGGAGATCCGGAGACGGTGCCGTTTCGATTTCAATATGAGCTGGATGTCAATTACGCCGTGGGGCGACTTCACTTTGATACCCTGGAGGAATACGCGAGTTATGCGAACAGCGTGGTTCAGCAGGAAAAAGTACAGGAAGCAGCGCCCGCTACCCCGCAACGCGCTCTGTTTTTCGGGGTGCGCAATCAAGGTGACCGGGCCACCCAGCTCAGTGCCGACCGGTTGGTGGCGCCTTTGGCACTGGCGCTTGAAAAAAGCGCTGGCAAGTCCTGGCTGTTTGAAACGAAACTTGCGCAACAGGCAAATCGATCCGATCTTGCCGCAGCCCTGTTGGGGAATCAGCGACCTTCGCTGTTGTTTACTGCAAGTCATGGCATGGGGTTTCCCATGGGAGACGCGAGGCAGTTGACCGACCAGGGCGCGCTGCTGTGCCAGGACTGGCCCGGGCCGATGTTGCACCGGGGGCCGGTGCCCAAGGACTTCTATTTTTCCGCAGCCGATCTTCCGTCAGACGCCAATTTGTCGGGTCTGATTGCCTTTCACTTCGCCTGCTACGGCGCGGGAACACCCAAGCTTGACGACTACGCGCACCAGTCAGGTGTTCGTGAAGCGATTGCGCCGCATGCCTTTCTGTCTGCGTTGATTCGGCGCGAACTCAGTCTGCCCAAGGGCGGTGCGCTGGCCGCGGTGGGCCATGTCGAACGTGCCTGGAGCTATTCCTTTGCCTGGCCTGGCGCAGGGGACGACCTCACCGTGTTTGAAGGCGCGCTGGAACAGGTGATGGCGGGCGGCCGGCTTGGCGCCGCGATGAGTTTTTTTTCCCAGAAGTACGCCGACGTGGCGGTGAGCCTCAACGGTGCGCTGGAGGACGAGCGCTTCGGCGCCGCGCGCAACGACGCGATGGTGGCGGGCCTCTGGACTGCCAACAACGACTCGCGCAGTTATGTCATCGTGGGTGACCCGGCGGTTCGGTTGCGCGCTGGGTCGGGTTGACCTTTTGCAACCGTTTCATTTCCAGGAGGCATCATGAGCATCGAACAAATCCCCGGCACCGATCTCAAGTTTTACCAGGTGAATTTTGACGCCGATGGGCGCGAGCGCACCGACGACCCCGACGGGTTGATCAGTGATCTGGTGGTCAAACAATTGCTGGATCAACCGGTGACTGACGTATTCTTGTTGTCACACGGCTGGAAGGGCGATATTGAAGCCGCCAGGCGGCAATACCGAGACTGGATTTCGGCCGCTGCCGGTTGTGCCGACGATTTGGCCGTGATGCGGAAAAAACGGCCAGGGTTCATGCCGCTGATGATCGGACTGCATTGGCCGAGTTTGCCGTTTGGTGGTGAGTCGTTTGCCGGCGCCAAGGTGGGCGCCGCTTCGTTCGCAGTCGATCCGGCGGGTCCACCAGACGGCCAGGTCGGGATGGACGCTCTGGTTGACAGTGCAGCCGCAGGGATTGCCGACACGCCTGCGGCC
>JANNYX010000354.1:0-5453 GCA_031410295.1 Rhodoferax sp. | reverse complement strand
TTGATGCCCAACAACCCACGCGGCGGTGGTGTCAGCCGGCGCATCGAAGGTGAAGACCGCGCTGACCTCAAAGAAGCGCTGGACCAGCTCGAATACCCCAACGGCATGAGCATCATCGCGCGCACCGCTGGCATTGGCCGCACTGCGCCCGAATTGCAGTGGGATTTGAATTACCTGCTGAAACTCTGGACGGCGATTGACGGCGCGTCCAGAGGCGCCAAGGGCGCGTTCCTGATTTACCAGGAATCCAGCCTGGTGATCCGCGCCATCCGTGATTATTTCAACCACGACATCGGCGACATCCTGATCGACACCGACGACGTGTATGACCAGGCGCAGCAGTTCATGGCGCACGTGATGCCAGAGCACGCGGCGCGTGTGAAGCGTTACCGTGACGACGCGCCGCTGTTCAGCCGTTTCCAGATCGAGCACCAGATCGAATCCGCCTACGCGCGCACGGTGCAATTGCCCAGCGGCGGCGCGATTGTGATTGACCACACCGAGGCCCTGGTGAGTGTCGACGTGAACTCGGCGCGCTCCATCCGCGGCGGCGACATCGAAGAAACCGCGACGCGCACGAATCTGGAAGCCGCCGAAGAAGTGGCGCGCCAGATGCGCCTGCGTGACCTGGGTGGCCTGATCGTCATCGACTTCATTGACATGGAAGAAAGCCGCAACCGCCGCGACGTGGAAAACCGCCTTCGTGACGCGCTGCGGCAAGACCGCGCCCGCGTGCAGTTTGGCACCATCAGCAAATTTGGCCTGATGGAGATGAGCCGCCAGCGGCTGCGCCCCGCTCTGTCGGAAGGCGCTTCGATTCCTTGCCCGCGTTGCGGTGGCTCGGGCCATATCCGCGACACCGAATCCAGCGCCTTGCAGATTTTGCGCATCATCCAGGAAGAGTCTTTGAAAGACAACACGGCTTCGGTGTTGTGCCAGGTGCCGGTGGAAGTGGCTTCGTTCCTGTTGAATGAAAAACGCACCGAAATCGCCAAAATCGAATTGAAACAGCGCATCAACGTGCTGATGGTGCCCAACAAGACGCTGGAGACGCCCAACTACCGCCTGGAACGCCTGAAACACGACGACCCGCGGCTGGACAACATCGAAGCCAGCTACAAGATGGCCGAAGAGATCGAAGACCCGACCTCCGTCACACGCCGCTCGCAGGAGCCGACCAACAAGCAGACGCCGATCATCAAAGGTGTGTTGCCGGATGCCCCCGCGCCTGTGGCGGTGCCAAAACCAGCACCCGCCAAAGCTCACGCTGCGGCACCCATTGTTGCGCCCAAGGCCGCCCCAGTGGTCGTCCCGGCGCCGGCAGAAAAAGGATTCTTTGGCTGGGTCAAGAGCCTGTTTGGCGGTGCGCCAGCAGCAACAGCGGCCGTCAAGCCGGTGGTTGACGGCGGCAAGAAGGATCAATCCGAAACCCGCTCCGCCCGGGACGGTGCGCGACGTGACGGCGGACCGCGCGGCGAAGGCCGCGATGGACGGCCGGAAGGTCGAGGCGAGGGTCGCGGTGACGGCGCCAGAGGCGGTCGTGGTAGCCGAGGCGGACGAGGCGGTCGTGGCCAGGGCGCCGAGCGGGGTGAACGCACGGATCGCCCGCAAAATCAGCAAGGCGCGCGACCTGAGGCCGAAACCAGCGCCATGAGCGCCGACGCCAACGCCATGGCACAGTCTGGGCTGGCTGGCGACGGCCGGGCGAGCCAGGACGCGACACGCGAACCGCGCAACGACGGGCGCGGCCCGCGCAATGCAGAACGTGGCGATCGTGGTGGCCGGGGTCGCAATGGCGAACGGACACCCCGCAGCGACGACACCGCTGCGAGTGGCGAAGGTCGACGCAACGAGGGCCGCCCCGCGCGCGAGCCGCGCCCTGCCGAGGTCGACGGCGCGCCCGCAGATGCCAACGCCTTGCTCGCCGCAGGCGCGGTCGACGTAACTACCTCCGAAGCTGGCGCAGAGCCGGGCCAGGCGCGCGAAAAACGCTCGCGTGACCGTTATGGACGCGAACGCGGCCCACGCAACGACCGGGGGGAGCGTGGCGAGCGTACGGACCGCGGCGAACAGCAGGACCGCCGGCCGCGCGACACCCAGCAGCCGCTGGATGGGTTCGCCGCTGTGGACTCGGAGAAAAATGAGGCTCAGGCCGACATCAATGGTGCTTCGACACCTACAGAAACTGTAGCGCCACGGTCCTATTTTGCTGACCGGGCAGTTCAGCAAGCTGGACAATCAGCAGCCAAAGCGGCGGCGCCCGAGACGATGGCGCCTCAAGTCGCCTTGGCAGAACCTGCCCCCGTGGCGCCGGCACTTGCTGCCGCGCCTCCCGCTCCCGCTCCTGCACTTGCGCCTGCGCCTGCTCCAGCGACCATCCCCGCTGCCGCCTCAGCCAGGGGCTTGCCGAAGGTCCAGGGGTTCAGCTTGCCGGTGGGTGACTTGGTGCAGGTGGCGCAAGGATCCGGGCTCTCATGGGTCAACTCTGATCCGGTGAAGATCGCCGCCGTCCAGGCTGCAATTGACGCTGAGCCCAGGGCAATTCATGTCCCGCGTGCGCGTCCTGCTGCGGTACAAATCGAAGCCGGAACATTGGTGCTGGTAGAAACAAAGCGCGATCTGCGCAGCATGAAGTTGCCGTTTGAGGAAACGTCGCCGCAAGGCCTGCCGGCACATTAATCCGGGGCCGCTGCCCGCCCCCGTCTCAGGGTGCGGGCGGCGGCGCTGTCAAGGCATTGCGCCAGCATTGGGTTGCCGCCGCCGCGTCGCCACGCTCTTCTGCCAACTGGGCCAGGGCAATCCAGCCCCGACGCTCCAGGCGGCTTGAGCGCAATTTGGGCATGCTCTGGTTCAGCAAATGCTGCGCTTTGCCCCACAAGTGCAAATGTTGACAGGTGATACCGGCCAGGTATTGCAGCGTGGCATCGCCTGGGTCACGCAGCTGTGCCGCTTCAATTCGACCCAGCCACTCGGCGTCTGGCGCAAGCTTGACCAGTTCAAATCCCATCGCAATGGTTTCGATCAGAGCCAGGCGCTGCTCTGGCTCCATGAAGGGGTCACCCGCGGTCATCTGCTCCCAAACTGGCAATAACCACTGGCGCGATAACGCGGCGTCACCACCCAATTCGAGCATGCGGCGCGCAGCCTTCGTGGCAATTTCGGGATGCCTGCGTTCCTTGGGGTCCAGGTTCAGCCACACCCGCTGCAACTGCGCTGCATCCCGGGTGCCAGAGAACAATTCCGCGATCAGTCCGCGCAAAATGCTTTGCCCCGCCGCTTCGGAAAATGCGCGGTGTTTGGCCAGGAGACGGGCAGTTTCGAGTGCCGCCGCAGTTTCACCGGCCATTCGCGCGGCCTTGAGCCGCAGGCGCAGTGCTGCAGTGCGCCGGGACGCGCCTTGGGGCATGTCATCGAGCCACTTCAATGCCGCATGGGCATCGCGGTCGTCCATGGCCCAGCCCGCCGCGCGCAATTGCACACCTTCGCGCGCTTCGGCTGCGTCGCGCTGTCCGGCGACCTGCAATGCCTTCTGGAAATGCGCCACACGGGCTTCCTTGTCAAGCAGGGCATGCGCGCTTTCTGCGGCCAACAAGTGCGCCATCGTGCGCAGGCGCCCGGCGTAGGGCAATCTGCCTGCGCCCTTCTCCATCAGATCTTCCTGCGTGAGCGCGAGCTCCGCCGACTTGCGCGCGCGGATGAAACGACCGGCCATGAGGTGCAGCAAGGCATCCAGCAAGGCCACAAAAACCGCGCGTTCCCGCTGTTGCAGGCGCCAGCGCCGCGCTTGAAGGGGCATCTCAAACAGGGCCGCAAGGGCGCGCAGCGCCAGGTGCACAGTGAGAAAAACCCCGGCCAAAAGCAACAGCACCAGGTTGAGTGACAGATCAATGCGGTGGGGTGGCCAAAACAGGGTAATGGTCCCCTGGTTGTTGCCAGCAAGCAGCGCTGCCGCCACAGCCACGGCGAACAACATCAAGACCGACAGGGCGGTGCGCATGAAAACGCCTATCGTCCGGCCGCTGCCGTGGCCAAAGCTGCCAATGTCTCATCCACCCGCGGCAATTCGAGTGTGTTCATTTGCGCTTGCACCTGTTGCATCAAAGCGGCGGCGCCCTGCGTCTTGCGCGACGCGCCATCGAAATATTTGGTCAGGGTAGATGCGGCCGAAGCCAAATCCGCGCGCGCAGACTCCAACTGGCGCGCCAACAAACCCAAACGGGCATTCAGAATCTTTATTTTGAGGTTTTCGCGGACAAAAAAAGCCTGCTCGGGCGACAGCAACACGGCCTCGGGCTGCTCGATGCGGCTGACACGAAGCAGGCTGCGCGCTTCCTGTTTGATTGACTGCCAGGTATCCTGCCACCAGGCCATTGCCGCGTCGGAAGGCAATGCCTGGGCAGAAGCCAGGTCGCCATCCTGCAGGGCTGGTTTGCCCACCGCGTTGCCAAGCGGCAAATCGTCCGTCACCCGGGCCAACTCGTCCAGTTTGACAAGCAAGGCTGGCGTATCGCTCAAGGCCGTCGCCTGAATGCGGCCCAGGTCGCGCGCAATGGCGCGTTGAAGATTGGCCAAACGCGGCTGGGCCGCGCGCTGCACCCGTTGATCTGCGGTCTTCAGGGCTGCCAGCAGGGGTTCGACGCTGCCTGTCAATTGGGCCTGTTGTTGGGCCAGGCGCACCGCGGAGTCGATGTCGACCACCAGATTTTCGTCACGCGAACGCGAAAGGCTTTGCATTAACTCTTCAAGCTGGGAGCGTTGCAGTGTGGCCTCGGTCAGTTTGGCTTCGTTCACCGCCACCCGGGCAGCCGTTTCACGCGACAGGTCGGACGCCTGCTTGGACAGACTGCGTGCTTCAACGGCGAGCGCCCCGGTGTCAGCGCTTTGGCGCGCCAATTGCTCCTGTATTGAATTCAGGCGTTGCCACAACAACGCGCAGGCCAACAGGGAAAGCAAGATCGCAATCATTATTCCCGCCAGCACCGCCCGGGGCAATTGGACCAGGCTGGCCGCCGTCAACAATGTCGCAGCCGGCGCAGGGGCAGGTTCGCCCGATTGGGCAGATTCTGCGGGCGCGAGGTTGGCGTTCATGCCGTGGATTCTATCGACGCCAGCACATCGGCCAGGGTCGGGCGTGACTCGCGAACAACACCGAATCCACAGGCGCGGGCGCGCAATGCAATGCGCGGATGGGTGCAGATTGCCCGGGCCAGGCGCAGGCTGCGGCCAGGCAGTGCCTCAACCAGGTTCGTGATCGACTCGCTGCTGCTGAATAACCAAAGGGCACTTTGTGCAGCATCACCGCTGATCCATTGTTCAATATGCAACAACTGCGAGGCGGTGAATGCGGGCTTGGCGCGTTGGTAGGCGGCACAAAACTCGACGACGGCACCAACGCCGCTCAGTTGTGTGGCAAGCCAGTCACGACCGCTCCCGCTCCCGCTCCCGCTCCCGCT
>JANNYX010000353.1:0-3128 GCA_031410295.1 Rhodoferax sp. | reverse complement strand
GCGATGTCCAGCAGCTTGCGCACGCCGCCGGGCAGTTCCAGCACCGGGCGCGCCGCGTAACTGGCCAGGCCAAACCGCGCCAATAAATCCATGCCGTGCGCCACCGACTCTTCGTCCCGGGCGTTCTTGAAGAACTGGCTGTTGCCGCGACCGCAATGCAGGGCCGTGAGCACATTGTCGAGCACCGTCATGGGCAGGCACAGTTGCGGAATCTGGAACGAACGCGCCACTCCGCGGCGCGTGATCTCGCGCGGTGTGCGTTGTGTGATATCTTCGCCGGCCAGAAAAATATGGCCCGCGCTGGGTTTGAGATACCCCGTGATCATATTGACGAAAGTAGTTTTGCCGGCGCCATTGCTGCCGATGAGGCACAGGCGTTCGCCTGCCGCCACGTCGATATTCACATCGGCAGCGGCGACCACCGCGCCAAAACTTCGTTGCAGGCCGCGGGCCGACAGCACCGGCTCTGCCGGGTTGGAGAGGTTGCTGCTCATGCCTGAGCTCCCGCTTTCGCACTGCGCTGGGGTTTGAACCGATCCGCCAAAGACCCCAAGCCCTCAGGTAGAAAGCGGATGACCAGGAGCAGAAAGAGGCCCAAGGCAAACTGCCAGGTATTGGGAAAATAGGCGCTTGAAAACGACCGCACCAACTCCAGTAAAAAAGAGCCTGCCAGAATGGCGACGACGCTTTGGTGCCCCGCCAGAATGGCGACAAAAACAAACTCGCCAGAGGTCGTCCAATAGCTGAAATTGGGATCAATATGGCCCAGGGCCATCACGCTCAGCGCGCCACCAACGCCGCCCAAACCGGCGGCAATCACATAGTTCCACGCCACGATATTGGCCACCGACTGGCCCAGGTATTCGACCCGCAGCTCGTTTTCCCGCACCGCCATGGAAAGCAGTCCCCGGTGGGAATCGCAATACAGGCGCACCAACGCTGCCAGCACACAGGAGAGGGAGGCGGTGACACACCACAACAACAACTGCACTTGCCCCTGCGGCGCCCGCATGCCAAAGAGTGTGGGCTGAGTGACGTTGAAACCGTCCGAACCTCCGAGCACTTCGGTCTTGACCAGCACGCCATAAAGCACCATTGACAATGCCAGTGTCAGCATGGCGAAAAAGATGCCGCGATAGCGCGCCAACATGGGCGCAAAAGGCGCGGCAATCAACAAAGCGCAGACTCCTCCCAGCACACTCAAACCCAAAATGTCGGTGAAACCAAGCCGGTTGAAGGCCAACGCGGCGGCGTAACCTCCAGCAGCAAACACCAAACCCTGGCCAAATGGCACGACACCACTGCGCATCATGATCAAAATGCCCAGCGACACCAGGCCATTGGCCAGCGCGATGGTGCCCAAAGACATCAACCACTTGGGCGCGAGGAACCCACCAACCAACAGGGCGGCCAGTGCCAGTGCCGTGATGGTCGCCAGGCGGGCGGTTGTATATCTCGATACGAATGAGTTTGACACTGCGTTTGGCGATTGCATGGGCGCCCTTAAATTTTGCGCGCCTGGATGCGCTGGAAGAGCCCCTCGGGCTTGAACACCAAAATTGCCGCCATCACCACATAGATGCTGAACAATTCGGCGGGTGGCCAGATGTGAACCGATGCGGCGCGCGCCAGCCCCACCACCAAAGCGCCAATCGCCGCGCCTTCAATGCTGCCCAGGCCGCCAATGATGACCACGGCGAAACTGACGATGATCACCCCCACGCTCAAGCCCGGTTGCACCGAAATCATCGGCGCCGTCAAGGCGCCACCGACTGCCGCAAAAAATACGCCGACCATGAACGCCAGGGTGTAAATGCGCGACACGTTGACGCCCATGCTGGCGGCAACCTCGGCGCTGTGGATCACCGAGGTGACAATTTTTCCCTGGCGCGTCCGGTTCAAAGCCCACCAGGTCACTCCACCACACAGCACGGCCAAGCCGACCAGCATCAGGTCATATCCCACATACGTCAAGCCACCGAGTTGCAGGTTGCCGAACGCCTGGTAAGTGTCTGACACGTAATACGGGTTGACGCCCCAGACCAGTTTGGTGATGTCTTCCAGCATCAGAAAGAGTGCGTAGGTGACGAGCACCAAGAGCACTTCGTCGCGGCCGTAAAACATGCGCAACAAACCGCGTTCGACCAGCGGCGCCAACAACGCGGCGACACCGACTGCGGCCAGCAAAAGCGCCACCACGCTCAGTGCCGGCGAAACCTTCATTGACAACAGCCAGGTGACCAGGCTGGCCCCAGCGTAAGCGCCCACCGCATAAAAACTGCCATGGGCGATGTTCAGGATCTTCAAGACCCCGAACACCAGCGTCAGCCCGAGCGCCACGATGAACAGCCATGAGGCGTAGGTCACGCCGTCAATCAAAATGGTGGCCAATAAATTCATGGTGTTGGGGCCTTCGCGTTTGAGACGTCAGTGAGTTCGAATGGCCTGGATCAGCACTTGGCGCCGGGGAAACCGGCCTTCATCCAGTCTTCGCTCTTCATGTTGGCCGGCGGGTTCACACATTCGGCAGGAAAACGCATGATGTCGTCAATCATCACCATTTTCTTGCCAGCGTCCCAGCGGGTGCGGCCAATGGCGGTCTCCTGAATCGCCTGGTTGCCATCGCCCAAGGCCATGCGGATGGTGCCGGCGGGAGATTCCCAACTGCTGCCCTTGAGCGCGGCTGCCAATTGCTCAGGCGTGGGTTTCTTGCCGCCGTTGGCCGCCATGGCTTTTTCTGCCGCCAGTTTAAGACCCAAAAGCGCCTGAGCCATGCGGTACGGGGCCTGCACCGGGTAGACGTTGTTGGCCTTCTGATAGAGGTCAAACCACCAATCATTGAGGGCTGATTTAGGCGACATCAAGCCATACGCGCCACGCGCGCCAAGGATGACGCCGTTGGGCATTTTTTCACCCAGGCCGGGCAGCACGTGGTCTGCCGCGGCAAACACGGCCTGCTGGTTCTGAAACAGGCCGCGCGCATTGCCCTGCAAAATGAAGGCCTGCAAATCGCCACCCCACAGGCTGGAATGCATGATGTCGGCAGGCTTGGTCAACAGCACCGAAATCTCCGTACCGCATGGCTCAGGCGCTTTTGGGTCTTAAACTGGCGGCAGAAAAAGCCATGG
>JANNYX010000352.1:0-2164 GCA_031410295.1 Rhodoferax sp. | reverse complement strand
GGTGCGCCGGCCTACCTCGCGGCGCTGATGTTTGATTCATTGCTCTCGGGCGCGATGGATGAAACCGGCTCGGCCTACGGCTTGCTCGCCGCCGACGTTGATGTCGCGCCCGATGGTCTCTCCGCCACCTTCAAAATCCGGCCCGAGGCACGTTTTCACAACGGTGACCCGGTGCTGGCGGCCGATGCCAAGCACAGCTATGACATCTTGATGGGCAAGTACACCTCGCCCGCCTACAAGTCGGTGCTGGAGGACGTGGCCGGCATGGACGTGATTGACGAGCGCACGCTCAAATACCGTTTCAAGAAGCCCAACCGCGAATTGCCGATCACCGTCGGCGGCCTGCCGGTGTTCAGCCGCAAGTGGGGCGCCGAAATCGACCCCAAAACCGGCCAACAAAAAACCTTTGACCAAGTGGTGACGGACATCCCCATTGGCAGCGGCCCCTACAAGATCGGCCCAGTCAAATTCGGCAAAGACATCACCTACGTGCTGGACAAAAACTACTGGGCGCGTGACCTGAACGTGCGCAAGGGCTCCAACAATTTTGAAAAAATCACCGTCAAGATCTACAAGGACAACACGGCGCGGCTCGAAGCATTGAAGGCCGGCGAGTTTGACCTGATGCGTTTTTTCTCCGCCGGCGACTGGGCGCGGCGTGTCACCGGGCGCAAGTTTGACTCGGGTGAACTGGTCAAGGCCGAGTTCAAACACCGCCTACCCTCGGGGTTTCAGAGCTACGTGCTCAACACCCGGCGCGAGCAGTTCAAAGACGTGCGCGTGCGCCAGGCGCTCGGGCTGGCGGTCGACTATGAATACATGAACCGCCAGATGTTTTACAACGCCTACCAACGCGTGGCGGGTATGTTTGGCAACACCGATTGCCAGGCCAAAGGCCTGCCAACGCCCGAAGAGCTGGCGCTGCTGGGGCCGCTGCGGGCGCAGATTCCGGCGGCTGCGTTGGGGCCCATGTTTGTGCCGCCGCGCACCGACGGTGAATCTTCGCTGCGTGAAAACTTGAGGCAGGCGCGGGAACTGTTGAAACAGGCCGGCTGGGAGTTCAAAGACGGCGCGCTGCGCAACGCCCAAGGCACGGCCTTCGTCATGGAATACCTCGACAGCAGCGAGGGCGGCGTGCGCACGCTCACACCCTGGATGCGCAGTCTTGAAAAGTTGGGCATCAGCTTGCGTTTTCGCCCGGTGGACTTTGCGCTGTTGCAACAACGCTGGCAAAAATTCGAGTTTGACCTGACCACTGTGGCCTACCAGGGCACGCACAGCCCGGGGCAGGAATACGCCGACATTTTTGGCTCCAAGGCGGCGGATATTGAAGATTCCGGCAACATGTCGGGCATCAAAAGCCCGGCCGTGGATTCCCTCATCAACAGCATGACCAACGCCAAAACCAAGGCCGAATTTTTGCCCGCCTGCCGTGCGCTGGAGCGTGTCATCGCGCACAGCCACGTGTTGATTCCGCAGTGGACGGCCGGCACCCACCGCATTGTTTACAACGCCCGGCGGGTCGAGAAGCCCAAAGACATGCCGCCGTATTCACCCGGCGAAGCGTGGGCCATCGACACCTGGTGGTCTAAATGATTTCTTCCCAGTTCAACGCAATGCCGCGTTGCATCTCCTTGTCGTGCCAACGCTCTGCCATCGTCGATGCGCCTTGCCTTGCGCTGAACTGGAAAGAAATCGGTTAAGTCATCATGTTTACTTACATCCTCAAACGCCTGCTTTTGATGATCCCGACCTTGCTCGGTGTGTTGATGTTGACGTTTGCCGTCATCCAGTTCGTGCCCGGCGGCCCGGTGGAACAGTACTTGGCCGAAGCCAAGGCCGGTGGCATTGGCGGCGCCAGCGGCGGCAGCGCGGAGGGCGGCGGCCTGAGTTACCGCGGCTCCCAAGGGGTCGACCCGAAACGCATCGAACAGATCAAGGCGCTGTATGGTTTTGACAAACCGCCGCACGAGCGGATTTTTCAGATGCTCGTCCAGTTCTCACGTTTCGACCTGGGCACGAGTTTTTTCCAGAACAAGGCGGTGTCTGATTTGATCTGGGAGAAGCTGCCGGTCTCCATCAGCCTGGGCCTATGGACATTTTTCATCAGTTACCTGATCGCCGTGCCGTTGGGCGTGGCCAAGGCGGTGCGCGCCGGCTCGCG
>JANNYX010000351.1:0-3693 GCA_031410295.1 Rhodoferax sp. | reverse complement strand
CCTTGTCGCCCAAGCCTTCTTCCAAACCCTTGATGTTTTCTTTGCCGAAATCGTCGGCCTGGTAAAGGATGCCAATTTTTGCGTTGGATTTGGTCTCCAACAAATGGTTCGCAAAAATTCGGGTCTCTGCCGCAATGGAAGGTGCAAACCCCATCGTCCAGGGGAAATTTTTCGGATCACCCCACTTGGGCAATGAAGACGAGACAAACAGCTGAGGCACATGTTTGTCGTTCATGTATTTGTGGATGGCTGTGTTGTGCGCGCTGCCCAATGGGTTGAGTAGCAGCAGCACTTCTTCCTGCTCGACCAGCTTGCGCGCGTTCTCAACGGTTTTGGCCGGGTTGTAGCCATCGTCCAGCGAGATGAACTTGATGATGCGCCCATTCACGCCGCCCTCGGCATTCACTTTGTCAAAATACGCGGCAATCGACTTGCCGATGGCGCCAAAGGCCGAGGCCGGGCCTGAATACGGGCCAGAGTGGCCAATCTTGATTTCATTGTCAGAGGCGCCGGGGTCGTATTGCTTTTGCGCCAAGGCGTTGTTCGAGAGCGCCGCCATCGCAAACACCAGGATAAAGAATTTCGTTTTCATGACGCTTCTCCACAGGTTGGTTGGGAACATTAATCGCAAGATTGAGGGGTATCAAACGCATTCGGTCAAGTGCTTTTGGCCGCCCGGCAGCGGTCATCGCCGCCTTGGCGCACGATGTGCTGGGCATCCAGGAATTTCGAAAACTCATGGCTGTCAAGCATCTGACCCGAGTAACCTGAAGCCTGCGCCCAAGACCTGAAACCGCTGCCCGCCACCACTTGGTTCACGGCCCGCCGCAGTTGCGCCACTACGGCGTCGGGCGTGCCCGCTGGGGCAAAAAGGCCAGCCCACACCGCCTGGTTGACTTCAGCCGTGGTGAATTCAGAAATGGACGGCACTTGGGGAAAGCGCGGGTCGCGCGTCGGCGCCAACGTGGCCAGCAAGCGAATCTTTCCCGAATCGATCAGGCCAGGTGCGTCGTTGGCCATGGTCAACGCCAGGTCTATCTGGCCTTTGGCCAACTCCATAAGCGCAGCAATATTGCTTTGTGGGTACGGCACCGGCCTGTATTCAAAGCCCAGTGCCCGCCCCAGCGCGCCGCAAGTCGCGTGGGCGTAGCCGGCCAAGCCGGTCATGCCGAACTCGGGCGCATGGTCCAGCGTGCCGAGGTCAGCCATCACCTTGATGTTTGAACTCCCCGGCACGGCAATAAAGGCATAACTGTTGACTATGCGCACCACGGGGACAAACTCTTTTTGCGGATCAAACATGACTTTGGCCCCGGCTGTCGGCGACATCAGATTCGAGGCTGAATCGGCCATGACAAAGGTGTAGCCATCCGGCTTCGCTGCCGCTGCTTCATTGGCCGCGATCCGCCCGCCACCGCCGGGCCGGTTCTCCACAATCACTACCTGTCCCAGCAGACGAGAGAGTTCGGGCGTGATGCGCCGCAAGGTCACGTCAAAACCAAACCCCGAGGCATAGGGTGTGACGATGCGGATGGGGCGCTGGGGCCAGACAGTTGTTTCTGGGGGGGCTTGAGAGGCAATTTGCGGCGGATTTTGAGCGGCCGAGTTGACGGGAAAAGCAGTGCCAGAGAGGAAAAATACAGCGCTCATGATGGATGATCCCAATGATTGAAGACAGGTGTTCACGGTCATGCTCCTTTGAAAGATCGCTGAAGAAGGATGAGAAAAAATCCGAATCAGCGTGGAGCCAATGATCGCGAAGCGTGCAGCTTTGGTCACGAACACAATCCGAAACTTGAACGAAACTTGGCCGATATCCGGCGGTTCGCGGGCTGGCCGTGGCCGGATTGGCCGGCCAGCCGCATCATGGGGTTTCTGTCGCCCGTTTCAGAGACAAAACGGGCTGTAGCCCTCGTCTATATTTCGTAGCCAGCTACTAGTTTTTAATAAAAGGGCAGCGCTTGCGATGGCGTTCGTGACGACGCCGGCCTGTTTTCAGCTGCTTTATCCGCCCGCCAAGCGGCCAAATTTCAATGCACTTTCGCCGCCGCCATCGCCTTGCCGATTTCATTACTACCCTGCGCTGACCCGCTTTGCGGCACGATGTCACCCGCGCGTGCGGTGACTTCATGCAGACGCGCGGCCAATTGTTCGGGCGCCGTTTCGCTGTGACCCAGCCAGATGCCCTGCGTCAGCGAAATATGCGCCGCTTCAAACGTTCCAGCGCCGGCGCACAGGATGGCACGGTTCGGCGCAGCGCGCGAGGCCAGCAGCAACATGGCAGGCACGACGGCTTCGGGTCGCAGGGCCTGCAGCACGGCTTCGGTCATCAGGTCTTCGGTCATGCGCGTGGCGGCCGTTGGCGCCAGGCAGTTGACGCGGATGTCATTCTTTGCGCCTTCGATCGACAACGATTGCATCAAGCCGACCAGGGCCATCTTGGCGGCGCCGTAGTTGGTCTGGCCGAAATTGCCAAAGAGTCCGGAGCTCGACGTGGTCATGATGATGCGCCCGTATTTCTGCGCGTTCATAATCGGCCACACCGCCTTGCAGCAATGCACGGTGCCCATCAGGTGCACGTCCATCACCAGGCGGAAATCAGCCATCTCCATTTTGGTGAAACTCTTGTCGCGCAGGATGCCGGCGTTGTTGACCAGGATGTCGACGCGGCCCCAGGCGTCCACTGCCTGTTGCGCCATCGCCTGCACGGCGTCGAAGTCCGTCACCGATGTTCCATTGGCAATCGCGTCGCCACCGGCCGCCTTGATCTCGTCGACCACGGCCTGCGCTGCGCCCACCGAGGCGCCCGTGCCATCCCGCGCGCCGCCCAAATCATTCACCACCACTTTCGCACCCCGTTTGGCCAATGCCAAGGCGTGAAGACGCCCCAGGCCGTTGCCTGCGCCGGTGACGATGGCCACCTGGCCCTTGAATTCAATGTTGGAATCGACGCTCATGAAATCCTTTTTGTGCAGGGATCAAAAAGGCAACAGTTTAAGGGTGGCAATTTCCCGCCCCCGCAAGAGACGTGCCTGCAGGGCAGATCAGATCACGCCAGCAGCCGGCTCAATACAAACCTGTAATCCGCCCCGCATCATCCACATCAATGTGTTGCGCCGACGGTTCCTTGGGCAAACCCGGCATGGTCATCACGTCGCCACACACCATGACGATGAATTCGGCGCCCGCGGCCAGGCGCACTTCACGGATCTGCAGGCTGTGGCCACTGGGCGCGCCGCGCAATTTGGCATCGGTAGAAAACGAATACTGCGTTTTGGCGATACACACCGGAAAATGCCCGTAACCGCCTTGCTGCAACTTTTCGATCTGCGTCTTGACTTTGTCGTTGGCCGCGACCTCCGAGGCGCCATAAATTTTGGTGGCAATGGTGCTGACCTTGTTCCAAAGGGACATATCGTCGTCGTAAACGAATTTGAAGTCATTGGGTCCGTCGCACAACTTCACCACGGCTTTGGCCAGCTCAAC
The DNA here is from genome assembly GCA_031410295.1 of Rhodoferax sp. Lineage (GTDB taxonomy): Bacteria > Pseudomonadota > Gammaproteobacteria > Burkholderiales > Burkholderiaceae_C > JANYCG01. The sequence continues at coordinate 207 of JANNYX010000351.1, read as the reverse complement.
GGCGCCCTTTCCTCCTTCAGCCCAATGGCGCGCCAGAATCACTTCCACACCGAATTTCGACGCCCTGGCCCGCAGCAGTTCAATTTCGGCAGCGGTATCTTCGGTGCGGTTGTTGATGGCCACGACGCAGGGCAAACCGTAATGTTCTCGCACGGTGTGGATGTGTCGCTCCAGGTTCACCAGGCCCTGGCGCAGCGCCTCGATGTT
>JANNYX010000350.1:0-1738 GCA_031410295.1 Rhodoferax sp. | reverse complement strand
GCCGGCTGGTACGCCACCCGAGATCGTCAAACGCATTCACGAAGAGTCGGCCAAGGCCTTGGCCTCACCCGCGATCAAAGAGCGGCTGGTCGCGGCAGGCGCGATTCCAAGTGGCGCGTCACCGCAGGAGTTCGCCGCCTTCATTGATGCAGAACTCAAGAAATGGGCTATCGTGGTTAAGGTATCTGGTGCAAAAGTTGACTGAATTATATTCAATATTGATATAATAAATATAGCAAACTATTGTTATATATTGACGGCCTATACCTTCCCAGGTTCTACACGCCCCAAACAATTTCTTTTTTTGCCGCCAGACACTCCCTCAACATTGCGATAAACGGGTGGGCACGCTGGCGCAAAGACACCGGCGCAAACCGCGGCGGTGGCTCGCTTTGCGCTTTGGCCGCGGCAATTGCGGCTTCCTTGTCGGCTTCTTCCCGGGTGATGGCTTGCTGCAGGGCGTCAATCGCGCCCTGCATCTGTTCTGGCAGGATGATGCCAGTGGCGCCCGGAGATTTGCCAATGATCTCCAACACCTGCTGGCCAGCGCCTTCCAGCATGATCAAGTCACCTGCCGCCTTGGATTTGAACTTGTAGAGCATTTCGCCATTGTGCCCGTCGCGCTCCAGACGCCGCACCGGGTCGCTCAATTTGCGTGAAACTTGACAAAAGTTTTTCTAAAGCTATATTTTACCAATTGGTAAATTAACCAATCGGTAGTTTCGGTATTTTGTTGGTGAAGTTTCAAAATCAACACACTGGAGAAACTTATGGCCGCTGCCTTCCTTGCCCCTGCTGACCCAAAACTCGACCTGGTGCTCGAACGCGTCGTTGACGTGCCCTGCGAGTTGGTCTGGGCTGCCTGGACGACGCCTGAGCATCTCAAGCAATGGTTCTGTCCGCTGCCCTGGAAAACCATCGAATGCGAAATTGACCTGCGACCCGGCGGGGCGTTTTACACCGTGATGCAGTCGCCCGACGGGCAGAAATTTCCCAACACCGGTTGTTACCTGGAGGTGACGCCCGGGCGCCGGCTGGTCTGGACGTCGATGCTCGGCCCGGGTTTTCGACCCCAGGGTGAAGGCCCGGAAGGCCCGGAAAACTCGTGCGGACCCGCCATGACGGCCATCGTTGCCATGGAACCTCATGGCGCCGGAACCAAATACACCGCAACGGCTTTGCACAAAAACGAAGCAGCGCGTCAGGCCCATGCCGACATGGGCTTTCACGACGGCTGGGGCACGGCGCTTGACCAATTGGTCGCCAGCATCAAGAAAATGCAGGCGGCTGGCTGAGATGATGGCCGCTGCACGGCCCGCGCTGTCCGCGCTGCCCGCGCCGCCTGTTTTGACCAGGTTGCCGCCGATGGCAACCGACGCCCTGAGTGCCACCTTCGCCGCGCTGGCCGATCCCACGCGACGCGCGATTTTGGTGCGCCTGGCCTCGGGGGAAACCAGTGTGACCGACCTCGCCGCGCCGTTTCAGATGACGATGCCCGCCGTGACCAAACACCTCAAAGTGCTCGAGAAGGCCGGCCTGATCTCGCGCAGCCGCAAGGCGCAGGCGCGACCCTGCCACATCGAAGCCGAACCGCTGCGCGCGGCCACCGACTGGATGGTGCAATACCGCCACATGTGGGAGGCCCGGCTGGACCGGCTGGATGCCTACTTGCAGCAGGTGCAGGCGCACCCTCAACGCCCTACAAGGCCCCGCTAAGTCTTTGCCCAAACCATCTGAC
>JANNYX010000349.1:0-2754 GCA_031410295.1 Rhodoferax sp. | reverse complement strand
TTGCCTCAAAAAGCCAATGATCTGCTCTTCGCTGTATTTGCTGATTCTCATGTCCGTCATTCTCCTGGGTGACGGACTTCTTGGAATTTAGATTGGTACGGCTGGATGGGGGCAGGTCATTAGAAAGCGCAGAAATATAGGCTTCGGACAAACTTTTCCACCTGACCGCCACGTCAAGGGTGCAGTTTGCCAGCCTAAACGGCCGCCATTGACCCGGCGTCGATGCGTAAATACCGTGTCTGATTTTTTAACAAAATTGGCGAAACGCGCATCAGGCCCCGGAAACTAGCTTTTCTCAAACAGGTTGCCTGCAAGCACCCCCAATCGCAGGAGCTCCGAAACCGCCATCAGGGGATCACGTCCGGTAGGCCTTGACCTCGATTTCCACTACCGCGCGGCCTTCGGTGCCAGGGAAGTATTTTTCGCTCCATGGAGGTCTTTTTTCCGAAAAAGCGCAGCGAGTGAAGTCTGAATGGCCATAATCCTGTTCTCATTCACCCAGGTTAATTGCCAACTTTTTTCTGAGTCGTGACACAGACTGGGGACGGATACCGAGATAGGAAGCGATGTAATACTGAGGTATTTGGTCAGCATACGACCCGAACTGTTTGCAAAATTGCCGGTATCGGGCCGGCGCATCGAGCAGCAGGAACGACAACTCACGCTGCTCCTTGCGGATGTAAAGCATTTCCGCAATACGGCGGCCCAGCTTTTGCCATTCCTGATTCGATGCATACAAATCCAAAAGCAGCTGGTAGGGCCAGACGACGATTTCGGTGGGCACGACAGCCGCGATCGCCACTTGCGCCGGCAGCCTTGCAGCGGTGCTGCCAAATGAAAGGGTAAAACTGCCTGCAACGCTGAAATCCTTGCTTGCTTCTTCTCCATCCGGCAGTGTGACAAAGTAACGCACGATGCCAGTTTTGATGTAAGCGAGTTCGTGGTTTTTTTGTCCTAAACTGCAAAAACAGGCTCCTGTCTCCAGCGATCTGACCATTCCTTGCGCCATAAAATTCGCAATATCTGCGTCGGGTGGATTGGCCACCTGCCTGAAGTAGGCAGTGATGCTGGCAACGAGTTCGGGGCCGGTCAAGTGGCTACTTGCGCACCGGAGGCAAATCCGTACAACTCCCATGCGCAACCTCCGCCGCCATGCCAATGGATTCGCCCAGAGTTGGATGCGGGTGGATGGTTTTGCCGATATCCACCGCGTCGGCACCCATTTCGATTGCCAACGCAATCTCACCAATCATGTCGCCCGCATGCGTGCCGACCATGCCGCCGCCCAGGATCTTGCCGTGGCCGTGGGCTTCTGGCGAGTCGTCAAACAGCAGCTTGGTGACGCCTTCATCACGCCCGTTGGCAATGGCGCGGCCCGATGCCGTCCAGGGGAACAGACCCTTTTTGACCTTGATGCCCTCTGCCTTGGCCTGGTCTTCCGTAAGGCCGACCCAGGCAACTTCGGGGTCGGTGTAGGCCACACTGGGGATGACTCTTGCGTTGAAGGCGGCGCTGGCCAGTTCCTTGTTGCCCTGCAACTCGCCGGCGATCACTTCAGCCGCGACATGCGCCTCATGCACGGCTTTGTGGGCCAGCATCGGTTGGCCCACGATGTCGCCAATGGCGAAGATGTTGGGCACGTTGGTGCGCATCTGGATGTCAACGTTGATGAAGCCGCGGTCGGTGATTGCCACACCCGCCTTTTCAGCAGCGATCTTTTTACCGTTGGGCGTGCGGCCCACAGCTTGCAGCACCAGGTCGTAGGTTTGCGGCGCCGGCGCCGTGCCACCCTCCTCTGCGGCTGCAAAGCTCACTTCAATACCCTGGGGCGTCGCTTTGGCACCCACGGTTTTGGTCTTGAGCATGATGTAGTCAAACCGCTTGGCATTCATCTTCTGCCAGATCTTGAACAGGTCGCGGTCTGCGCCCTGCATCAGGCCGTCGAGCATTTCCACCACGTCCAGGCGCGCGCCCAGCGTGCTGTAGACCGTGCCCATTTCCAGGCCGATGATGCCGCCGCCCAGGATCAGCATGCGCTTGGGCACTTGTTTCAGGTCCAGCGCGCCGGTGGAATCAACCACGCGCGGGTCCTTGTCAAGTCCATCCTTCTGCATGAAGGGCAAGCGCACCGCCTGGGAACCCGCCGCGATGATGGCGTTTTTGAACTGGATGACTTTTTTGCCGCCGGTTTTTGCCTGCCCCTCTGCACCGGTGGTTTCTTCCACCTCCAGGTGGTTGCTGCTGGCAAATTGACCAATGCCACGCACGGTGGTGACCTTGCGCATCTTGGCCATGGCGGCCAGGCCGCCGGTCAATTTGCCGACCACTTTTTCTTTGTGACCGCGCAGTTTGTCGATGTTGAGCACCGGCGCGCCAAAATCCACACCCAACGCGGCCATGTGGCTCACTTCGTCCATCACGGAAGCGACGTGCAACAGCGCTTTGGAGGGGATGCAACCGACATTCAGGCAAACACCACCCAGGGTGGCGTAACGTTCGACCAACACCACTTTGAGACCCAGGTCCGCTGCCCGAAACGCGGCCGAATAACCGCCGGGGCCTGCGCCGAGCACCAGCACGTCGCAATCGAGGTCAACCGTGCCGCCGTAACTGGCGGCGTTGGGCACCATCAGCGGCGTGGCCACCGCAGCCGGAGCCGCCACCGGAACTGTCGCCGCAGAAACTGCTGCGGAAGTTGAAGGGACGGTTGCAGCAACAGGCGCCGCACTGGCTGCACCGGCGACCTCCATCACC
>JANNYX010000348.1:0-3079 GCA_031410295.1 Rhodoferax sp. | reverse complement strand
TTGCGCCGCGGCCAGCAAAACTACGTGCCGCCCAGTGGCGCCGGCAAGTGGTCGGCGACGCCGCCAGCGTTTGCGCCGGCACTGCTGCCCTGGTGGGGCGAGGTGCGCCCGTTCGCGCTCAAGTCGCCGCAGGAATGCCCTGCGCCAGCACCGCCCGCGTATTCCGAGGAGACCGGCTCGGCGTTTTACAAGGAGGCCGATGAGGTCTATCGTCTAAGCCAACAGGCGAACCAGGAGCAACGCCAGTTCGCGCTGTACTGGGCCGACGATCCCGCCAAAACGCCAACGCCTGCGGGCCATTGGGTGTATATCGCCACCGATGTGCTCAAAGCGCGCAAGGCGTCATTGGCCGAGGCGGCCGAGGTTTATGGCCGCCTGAACATTGCGATGGCCGACGCTTTCATCGCCGGCTGGCATGCCAAATACATCCTGAACCTGTTGCGTCCGGTAACTTATGTGCAACTGGTGATCGACAGCAACTGGGTGCCCGGCCTCATGCACACGCCGCCTTTTCCGGAGTACCCGTCGGGGCATTCGCTGCAATCCAGCGCGGCGGCGGCGGTGTTGTCCGAGGCCTTTGGCGCCGACGCCGGCTTCACCGACAACACCCACAACGACCGCGGCTGGGGGCCACGAAACTTCAAGAGTTTCATCAGTGCCGCCGACGAAGCGGCCTTGTCCCGTCTGTATGCGGGCATTCATTTCCGCGCGGCGGTGGTGGCAGGCCAGGTGCAGGGGCGATGTGTGGCTGGCAAGGTGCTGGCGCTTAAATTGAAACGCTGAGCCTGCCCTGGGGTTCGACCCCGGCGCAAGGGTAAGTCCTGATGGATGCGGTTTTGGCGCTTCCCGATAATTAGTCCATCGCTTGAACTATGGCCTGCAGCCACAGCCGCAAGACGATGAACATCGAACCTACACGCCTTACGCAGGCATTCCATCGGAGACACCCATGAAAATGAAACACACACTGACCGCTCTGGCCCTGGGCCTGGCTGCCGCCAGCTCTTTTGCCCAGCTGGTGGTCGGCGTCAGTTATGACGCCTTCCAGGAAGAGCGCTGGAAAACCGACGAGGCCGCCATCAAGGCAGAACTGGCCAAGTCCGGCGCCAAATACATCATGTCCGATGCCGGCGCGTCGTCCGAGAAGCAGTTGGCCGACATTGACGGCCTGATCGCCAAGGGCGCCAAAGTCCTGATCATCCTGGGCAAAGACAAAGACGCCATCCTGCCTGCGGTGAACAAGGCCGCCCAGCAGAAGATTCCCGTGATCGCCTACGACCGCCTGTTCGAGGCGCCTGGCGTCACCTACATCACCTTTGACAACAAGGAAGTCGGCCGCATGACCGCCCGCGCCATCTTGGCCGTCAAACCCAAAGGCAACTACGCCATCATCAAGGGCGACCCGGGCGACAACAATGCCGCCTTCCTGCGCGAAGGCCAGGGCGAAGTGCTGGCCGAGGCCATCAAGAATGGCGATGTGAAGATCGTCGGTGAAGAGTTCTCCGCCGGCTGGAAGCCAGAAAGCGCGCAGAAAAACATGGAGCAGATCCTGACCAAGAACGGCAACAAGGTTGACGCCGTGGTCGCGCAGAACGACGGCATGGCCGGCGGTGTGGTCGCAGCCTTGACCGCAAAAGGGCTGCAGGGCATTCCGGTGTCTGGCCAGGACGGCGACCACGCTGCGCTGAACCGCGTCGCCATGGGTACCCAAACGGTGTCGGTCTGGAAGAACTCCGCTGACCTGGGCACCGCAGCCGCCAAAGCCGCAGTGGAGCTGGGCGCCGGCAAGCCTGTCACGGGCGCAGCCGACTGGGCCGGTGGTCCGAAGAAGATGACCTTGAAGTCGATCTTCCTCAAACCCATTCCGGTGACCAAGGACAACCTCGATGTGGTGTTGAAAGCCAACTACATCAAGAAAGACGCGCTGTGCAAAGGCGTCGATGGCGCCAAGGTGGCGGTGTGCAAATAAACGCCTGAGCTGACAAGTTTGTGAGTGACGCGCCGCGGGCCTCGAGCCCGCGGTGTCGTTTGCGGCCTTGGTTTGCGGCCTTGGTTGGTATGAAAACGTTGTTATGAAACCGATCCCGCACTGCGGCGCTTCGCCGCCGGGCCGGATCGTCGGGAGCAATCAATGAACGGTTTGACGCATTCAATCAAGCGCGCCCAGGTGGACTGGCGCATGGTGTTGATGTCCGCCGTGCTGGTGGTCATCGCCCTGGTATTCAACATTCTTTCAGACGGCATTTTCCTGTCGGCTGAAAACCTCTACAACATTGCCCAGCAGACGGCGGTGGTCGGCATTCTGGCGACGATCATGGTGCTGATCATCGTGGCCCGCCACATCGATCTTTCCGTGGGCTCGGTCATGGGGTTTGTCGGCGTGTTGATCGCCTTCCTGATGTACACCCTCGACTGGTCCTGGCCGGCAGCGTGCCTGGCGGGCCTGGCCGCCGCCATCGCGGTGTCGATGTACCAGGGCGCGCTGACCGCGTTCATTGGCGTCCCCTCCTTTGTCGTGACGCTGGGCGGGTTGATGTCGTTCCGCGGCGCCGCCTACCTGGTGGCGGATGGCAAAACGCAGCCCTTGTCTGACGCCTTCTTCCTGCAGCTCGGTGGCGGCTACAACGGTGGCATCGGCACCACGGCCAGCTGGGTGCTGGGGGCCTTGATGTGTGTCGGCCTGGTGGTGTCCACCATCAGCCGGCGCCAGGCCAAAAAAACCTATGGCGTGCCCATCAACCCGGCCTGGCTGGATGCGGCCATTGTGCTGATTCCCATCGTCATTGTGCTGGGTTTTGTGGCCGTCATGAACACCTACCATATCCCCAACAAAGCCGAACCGCAGGGCATTCCGATCCCGGTGTTGATCTGGGGGGCGGTGGCGATGTTTGTCTCGTTCCTGGTGCATCGCACCCGTTTTGGCCGCTACATCTTCGCCATGGGCGGCAATCCGGATGCGGCCGCGCTGGTGGGCATTCCGGTGCGCAAGGTCACCATGTTGCTGTTTTTCCTGCTGTCGGTGCTGATCACCATCGCCGCCGTCGTCGCCATCTCCAGGCTCAATGCCGGCACCAACTCG
>JANNYX010000347.1:0-1602 GCA_031410295.1 Rhodoferax sp. | reverse complement strand
GCCACCTTTGCCTACCAAGGCGGCGGGCGCGGTTTTGACCTTAATATGCTCACTTATTTAGAGCAAACTATTCAATATATTCGACGGCATGACGCTGGTTTTGTTCGACAACCTGACATGACCGTGTGGTTTGACCTGGCGCCAGAGCTTGCGGCCAAGCGCTTGGTGGGCGCCCGTGTGCCCGACAAATTTGAAGCCCAGCCGCTGGCGTTTTTTACGCAGGTTGCCGCCGCTTATGCCGCGCGGGCGCGGGCGTCGCCACAACGTTTTGCGCGGGTGGACGCCAGCCAGTCGCGCCACCAAGTGTGGCAACAAATCACCCTGGCGATGGTGCGCCGCGGTTGGTTGGCGATCATGACGGCTACCAATACCGCCACCAACATGGGACCAGCTTGAACATGGGACCGGTTTCAACATGAGCAGCGGCGATGCGATGGCCAAGGACGCTGAGGCGGCGCCGGTCTGGATCGAGCGCCAGTTGCGCAGTCTGCTGCAACAGCGCGGCCACGCCTGGTTGCTGGCCGGGCCATCGGGTCTGGGCCAGTACCACCTCGGGCTGGAGCTGGTGCGCGCCTGGTTGTGTGATCAACCGCTGGTCGATGGCTCGGGAAAAAGAGGAGTTGGAGGGGAAGGCGGGCACGGCAGCGAAGAGGGCGCAAGAACCGGCGCCTGTGGCGTCTGCCAGAGTTGCCATGCCATCGACGTGCGCGCGCACACGGATTTGCTGGTGCTGATGCCTGAAACCCTGATGCTCGAACTGGGCTGGCCGCTGTCTGAAGAGACGCAAAAAAAAATCGACGACAAGGAGCGCAAACCGAGCAAGGAAATCCGCGTCGAGGCCCTGCGCGATGCCGTCGAATTTTCCCAGCGCACCAGCGGGCGGGGGCGCGGCAAGGCGGTGCTGGTGTACCCGGCCGAACGCATGAACGCCATCAGCGCCAACACCCTGCTCAAAACCCTGGAGGAGCCGCCTGGGGAGCTCAAATTTGTCTTGGCCAGCGAGTCTGCCCACCAGTTGTTGCCCACCATCCGCAGCCGCTGCCTGGGCCACGCCATGCATTGGCCAAGCACGCTGGAAGCCACCGATTGGCTGACCGGCCAGGGCTTGTCTGCCGCGCAGGCGGCCACGCTGTTGCGGGCCTCGGGCGGACGCCCGCACGATGCGCGCGACTATTTTGCGCAGGGTTTGCAACCGGCCGCCTGGGAAGCCATCCCCAAGGCCATGCAACGCGGCGATCTGAGTGCCTTCAAAGACTGGACTGCACCCCAAGTGGTGGACGCCCTGCACAAACTTTGCCATGACCTGATCAGCGTCAAAAATGGCGCCCTGCCACGCTTCTTTGCGCCGGCGAGTCTGCCTTTACCTGCAAAGAGCCCGCGTGGCCTTGACCTTTGGGCCAAATCGCTCACTGCGACACGGCGCACGGTGGAGCACCCCTTCAATGCCGGGCTGATGCTGGAGTCTTTGGTGGCAGAGGCCAAAACCGCCCTAAACTCGGCGCATTGACGTTTCCCCCAGTTTCAGAAAACCCACCATGCCACGTCCCAGTGTCATCCAGCTTGCCATCAAGGAAAAAGCCGCGCTGTACGCGGCCTTCATCC
>JANNYX010000346.1:0-2422 GCA_031410295.1 Rhodoferax sp. | reverse complement strand
AACTGCCCGGTCACAGGTCAGCCCGATTGGGGCAGCGTGCAAATCAGCTACAGCGGGCCGCAAATCGACCAAGGTGGACTTTTGCAATACATTGTGAGTTTTCGCAATCACAATGGGTTTCACGAGCAGTGCGTCGAGCGCATCTTCATGGATATCTGGCGCCGCTGCAAACCCGTGAAACTCTCTGTCTATGCACGGTATACCCGGCGCGGTGGGCTTGACATCAACCCGTTTCGCACCAGTTACCCGCAGACTCTGCCCAAAAACATCCGCATGGCTCGCCAGTGACCATGGCCTTGTTGATGCAAGCTGCCGGCCCGGCACAAATTGTTTTGCCGGCAAACTGAACCCATGCTCAAGGCACTCTCCCACGTAACTCTGCGCCAGATGTTGACGGTACCCTATGTGGTCCTGTTGCTGCTGGCCGCGCTGGTGATCGGCTGGTTGTCTTACGGCGCCGGCAGCGATGCGGTGGATACCCTGTCTGAAAGGGTGCTGTTCGAAACGGTCAACCGCATTGCCCAGGCCGTGGAGAAACATGTATCGGGCTCCGAAGCGGTGCTTGAAACGGCTTTTCCCACGGATATGCCGGCGCCGGCATCGGTCGCTGGCGACCTTGACGCTTTGCGCACCCGTTTCTGGCTGGCCACCTCGGCGCACCTTGATTCAAATAACTACGCCTACTATGGCAACCGCAGCGGCCAGTTTTTTGGATTGTGGCGTTTCTCCGAAACCGAGGCTGAATTGCGCCTGCGCACCGAGTCTGACGCCACCCGGCGCATTTACCGTTTCTCTGGAATCCGGGGCGAGTTGAAGAATCCGGTCCCCGAAGACCGCATCTTTGATCCACGTGAACGTCCCTGGTACAAAGCCGGGCAAAACGCCAGCACCCATATTTGGACCTCGATCTACATTGATTTCAAATCCCTGCAGTTGGTCGGCACGCGGGCCCGGCGGGTCAACAACCTCGCGGGGGAGTTTGAGGGCGTGGTGGCGACCGACCTTTCCCTGCAGAAATTGAACGAATACCTCAAGGGCCTGCAGCTCAGTCCGAACGCCATCGCATTCATTGTGGAGCCCGATGGCAACCTGGTCGCGACTTCACGCGGTCCGCATCTGCGCAAGGGTGTAGGCGATGACAACACGCGTTTGAACGCGCGCGACAGCACCGATCCCCTCATCACTGCGGCCTACAAGATGGTCCAGACCCAAAGTGGGCAGGCTGACACCCATTTGGTCAGGTCAGGCAAAGCGGTAAAAAGTGCGTCATTTGAAGGTCCAAATGGCGATACCGTCCAGGCCGGCTTCACAATCATGCGCGACCATGCCGGTCTGGATTGGGTGGTTGTGGTGGCGGTTCCGCGCGACGACTTCATGTACAAGGTCACTGACAACGTGCGCCGCACCATCTGGCTGGCGTTGCTGGCTTGCGCCCTGATTGCCCTGATCGGGCTGGTGGTGCTGAACCTCATCGCCGGTGATTTGCGGCGTCTGGCAGAAGCCGCCAAGACCATGGGCGACGGGGGCGTGGCCAACCGAATTTCAGTTGAACGCAAGGATGAAATTGGCGCTTTGGCCCGGTCGTTCAACGACATGCAAACGCAATTGTTCACCGATCGCCTGACGGGAATTGCCAACCGCGAGGCGATAGAGCGACGGATTGAGGACCGCATCATGCGCCAGCGCAGGCGCGGTGACAGCCGGCCGTTCGCCGTGCTGTTCATTGACCTGAACGGTTTCAAGAAAATCAATGACCAGTTCGGCCATGATGTTGGCGACCAGGTGCTGGTTGAAATAGCGCGGCGGCTCTCAGGCCACGTACGCGAAGGTGACTTGGCTGCGCGTTACGGTGGCGATGAGTTTGTTGTGTTGATGGAGCATCTGGACAGCCGAAGAGACGCCGTCGGGGCGCGGGAAAAGCTGGAGAAAAACCTCGCCTTGCCGCTTGAAGCCATCAAGGATTTACCGCCGGACAGCTTTGGATCGCCGATGGGCGCAGCAATTGGCATCGCAGTGTGTCCAGAAGATGGCGTTGATCTGCAAAGCCTGCTGAAGCGTGCCGACGAGGATATGTACCAACGCAAAGAGGCGCTGCGCGCCGTGCCGCGTCCTTGATTCAGGTTCCGAACGGACCCGGGAACCCGTGCGTTCACAGTCCGATATCGTTAAACCGTTTTAAATCCGGCATATTCGGATAAACACCCGCGCGTTTTTCTCTCATAGCCGTGACTGCTTCCATCACGTGCGCGCTGCTCCAGATTGCGCCTTGCACCCAGCCCATTTGTTGCAGCGCCTCGTCGACTGTGTGGTCACGCGCGTAGTTCACCACCTGTTTGGTACCCCAAATGGCCACAGGTGGCTTGGCAGCGATCTCCTGGGCGCATTGCATCGCGGCTTGTAGCATCGCGGGCTGCGACTCAAA
>JANNYX010000345.1:0-2835 GCA_031410295.1 Rhodoferax sp. | reverse complement strand
ATCAACACGCAATTGCCGTTCATGGCATTCCCTGCGCAGCTAGTGTAGTGTTGCATGCTGGATGGCACAAATAAAACCGGTGGATTTTCGCCCAGGGCTAGGCCCAAACCACAGCAATAGTTCCACTATTGCGCGGATTTGCAACGACGCCCTGGGTGAAAAGACGCGGGTTTATGTGCCAGATAGCGTGCAACACTGCACTAGCACAAACATAGCGGATCGCGTCGATGTTGCAGGTCATGGTGCAATTGTTACTCATTTCTACCGGGGTAAAGACGGGCCGCATCAAGGTCGATAATATCAACCGGTCAAAACCAATTGGCGTTTTGAGTTCAATTGAAAGCAGGAGTTTGCATGCTGAAGAAAATATTGTTGGGATTGCCGCTGCTGGCCATGCTGGCTGGCGTGGGCCCGGTGGCGGCGCAAACGTCGGCGGCCAAAAATGAATTGGTGGTGAAGATTCTTCAATTGCAGCGGCCCGCCATCGAAGGGCTCGCCACCATGTTGGCCAACCAGCCGGCGCAGCAAATGATGCAAGGCGCCAACATGGCGCTGCAAACCCGCATCGCGCCGGATAAACGGCAAGATATTGCCAAGGAAATCGAAGCCGATCTGAAAAAATACGCCAACGAAGTGGTGCCGATCGCGCGCGAACGCGCGGTGAAACTGGCCCCGGGCACGATTGGCGTCCTGCTGGAAGAGAAATTTACCGAAGAGGAACTTCGTGAACTGATCAAGATCATGGAGTCGCCGGTCAACAAAAAATTTGGCCTGATGAATGCCGAGTTGCAAAAGTCCCTGGCCGAAAAACTGGTGGTCGATGCCCGGCCGGTAATCGACCCGAAAGTCAAAGCCCTGGAGACAACCATTGCCAAGCGCCTGGGTTTGGAGACCAAGGCTGCTGCACCGGCACCGGCACCGGCATCGACTCCACCACCGGTCAAACCAGCCAGCAAGTAGATTGCAGGCGCTGAGCTGCTGATTCGTTCGTGATCCAGGGCTGTCAGGCCGGCAGCGCCATACTTGCTGCCGCCGCCGACACGCCTGGCTCGAAGGCCAGGCCCTGCACCGTCATGGCCGCCTCAATGCCGCCCAGGCAACCCAGAATCATCGCTTCGTTGATGTCGCCCAAATGGCCGATGCGGAATATTTTGCCCGTCATTGGCCCCAGGCCGCCGGCAAAGGCCACCTGGAAACGCTCCCGCGCGACGGTGCGCATGGCTTCGACATCAATGCCGTCTTTCACCGTGATGGCTGTGATCGAGACCGAACGCGCCGCCGCCACTTTGCTGAAAAATCCAAATTGACCGGCCTGGCTCCAGCATTGCACGGCGGCTTGTGTCGCGCGGGCAATGCGGCGATGGCGCGCGTAGACGTTCTCGAGTCCTTCGTGGTCGATCAACGACAACGCCACCTGCAGGCCCATCAGCAGATTCTGCGGCGCGGTGCCACAAAACTTCTGGTAGGTGTGTTCACCCAGGCGGCGCTCCCAATCCCAGTAATAACGCGGGTTCGGGTTCTTGCGTGCAACGGCCATGGCGGCGTCGTCGGCGGCACACAGGCCCAGCCCGGGCGTGCACATCAGCCCTTTTTGCGACGCGCCGATGACCACGTTGGCGCGCAGGGCCGCCATGTCAAAGGGCGCAGCCGCCAAGGACGCGACGACATCGACGACAAACAAGGCCGGATGCTGCGCCGCATCGATGGCGGCGCGAATCGCGGACAAGTCGTTGGACAGGCCACTGGCGGTGTCGGTGTGCACGGTGAACACGGCTTTGATGGCGCGGTTTTTGTCAGCGCGCAAGGCCGCTTCAATCACCTTGGGGTCGAGCGGAAAACCCTCCAGCCAGGGCGTGCGGATGACCCTGGCGCCCAGGGCCTCGGTCTGCAGCGCCCATTGTTCTGAAAAATGCCCGGTGCCGGGGATCAGCACCGTGTCGCCCGGCGCCAGCAGATTGGCGTGGGCCGCTTCCCAGGCGCCGTGGCCGTTGGCGGCGTAAAGAAAAATATTCGCCGCTGGCGCTTTCAGTAGCGTCCGGATACCGTGCAGACAGGCGTCCACCAATTCGGTCAGGCGCGGGTCGCCATGGTCCAGCGGCTGGCGGCTCATGGCTTCCAGCACCGCCTGGTGCAGGTGGGTTGGCCCCGGTGCGTGCAAAAAGCGGTGGCCGGGGATGTGCGGGGGTCGCGTCATGGGGATTTTGGGTGTTGGATGCGGGTGGGTGCGCCCATGATAATGGGCCAGGCACGCACTCAGCGCGCGGCGTCTGGGGATGGGGCCGGATGGCTGCGATGGGCGGGACGGAACCGCCGCGCTTGACCGAACCAGGCGGCCAGGCCAAAACCGATCACCGGCAACAGCCATTGCAAGGCGGCGTAGGCGCTGGTGAGTGAACGTTGCGCGCCCGCGGCCAAAGTGACGGCTTCCGTCGTGACCGTTGTCAACCGCCCGGCGCCGATGAAAAGTGTGGGCAAATACTGCGCCACACTGACGGCAAAACCAACCGCAGCCGACGCCAGCAAAGACGCGCGCAAGAGCGGCCATTTCACCTGCAGCAAAAACTGCCAGCGCGATTTCCCGAGCGAGGCGGCAATCGACCAATAACGCGCATCAAACCCCAGGTAGGCCGGGCTCATGGCGATCAATACGTAGGGCAGCGTGGCCAGGCTGTGGGCGATGTAGACGCCGCACCAGGTGGCGTCCAGACTCCAGGCGACCGTCAACTGGTGCAAACCCACCAACCACAACACCGAGGGCAACACCAGCGGCAGGTAAATCACTTTGCGCATCGGTTCGTCCCAACCTGGTGGTGCGAATTCGAGCCAGGCCACGGA
>JANNYX010000344.1:0-3371 GCA_031410295.1 Rhodoferax sp. | reverse complement strand
GTATTCTTTCCAGCCGAGCAGGGACTCTTCGATCAGCAGTTCCTTGGTCGGCGATGCTTCGAGCCCGCGTTTGCAGATGGTTTCAAATTCCTCGGCGTTGTAGGCGATGCCGCCACCGGTGCCGCCCAGGGTGAAGCTGGGCCGGATCACGGTGGGGAAACCCAAGGCTTTTTGCGCCACCCAGGCCTCAAGCATGTTGTGCGCAATGCCGGAGCGGGCCGAGCCCAGTCCGATTTTGGTCATGGCATCCTTGAATTTCAGGCGGTCTTCGGCCTTGTCGATGGCTTGGGGCGTGGCGCCAATGAGCTCCACCGCTTTGCCAGTTGCCGTGCCATGGTATTTGTCCAGCACACCTTGGTGCCATAAATCCAGTGCGCAGTTGAGCGCGGTTTGGCCGCCCATGGTGGGCAGGATCGCATCGGGCCGTTCTTTGGCGATGATTTTTTCGACGGTCTGCCAGGTTATCGGTTCGATATAGGTCACGTCGGCGGTGGCCGGGTCGGTCATGATCGTCGCCGGGTTGCTGTTGATCAGGATGACCTTGTAACCCTCTTCGCGCAATGCCTTGCAGGCCTGCACGCCTGAATAATCGAACTCGCAGGCCTGCCCAATGATGATCGGACCTGCGCCGATGATGAGGATGCTTTTGATGTCGGTGCGTTTTGGCATTATTTTTTTTCCCCGGACTCTTCCATCAAGCCGATAAACCGGTCAAACAGCTCGCCAATGTCGTGTGGGCCGGGTGAAGCTTCCGGATGGCCCTGAAAACAAAAGGCCGGTCGGTCAGTACGGGCCAGGCCCTGCAGTGTTCCGTCGAAAAGGCTGATGTGGGTAGCGCGCAGATTGGCCGGCAAGGTCTTCTCATCGACCGCGAAACCATGGTTTTGGCTGGTGATGCTGACGCGACCGGTGTCAAGGTCCTTCACCGGATGGTTCGCGCCGTGGTGGCCGAACTTCATCTTGAACGTACTGGCACCGCTGGCGAGCGCCATGATCTGGTGGCCCAGGCAGATGCCAAAGGTCGGAATGCCGGAATCAATCAACTCGCGGGTGGCGGCAATGGCGTAGTCGCAGGGCTCAGGGTCACCCGGCCCGTTGGAGAGGAAGATGCCGTTGGGTTTGAGCGCCAGCGCTTGCGCAGCACTGGTTTGCGCAGGAACCACGGTCACTTTGCAGCCACGCTGGGCCAACATGCGCAGGATATTGAGCTTGACGCCAAAGTCGAAAGCCACCACATGAAAACGCGGTTGGGTTTGTTCACCAAAACCGGGTTTGGCATGCAAGGCTTCCCGGCGCAACTGCCACTCGGTTTCACGCCATGGGTAGGAGGCTTCGCAGCTGACCACCTTCGCTAAATCCAACCCGGCCATGCTGGGCGCCGAATTGGCGGCGGCAATGGCTTTGTCCACGGCTGCCTGCGATACCGGCTCACCGGATGCGAGCGCCAAAATGCAGCCGTTTTGTGCCCCGTGGGTGCGCAAGTGGCGCGTCAACTGCCGCGTATCGAGGTTGGCGATGGCCACAGTGCCGGCGGCCTTCAGGTAAGCCGCCAGACCTGAAGTGGCGCGAAAATTGGATGCGACCTGCGACAAATCGCGAATGATCAAACCTGCCGCAAATACCTTGCGCGATTCGACGTCTTGTTCATTGACGCCGTAGTTGCCAACATGCGGGTAGGTGAGCGTGACGATCTGCTGGCAGTAGCTGGGGTCGGTGAGGATTTCCTGGTAACCCGTCATCGACGTGTTGAAAACCACTTCACCGAGCGTGGAGCCATTGGCGCCGATGGAAATGCCCTGGTAGACGCTGCCGTCTGCGAGCGCCAGAATGGCTTTGGGCGCGGTGGCCCTGAGAGACAAAAGCACTGGGTTCTCCGAATTGAATGCGGTTGACCCAAGCGTTCACAAGCTCCAACTGACGGTGTGGGCTTGAATGCTGCTCTGTGAGTGGTGTGGCTTGTTCGACGCTTGGGGCGTGAGTGAAATGGAAAGCCTCTGATTATATGACGGCGCCCGCGGCGACGCTCGTATCGTCAGGTGGAGCTGGCGTAAAGGCATATGGCGGTCGCGGCCGCCACGTTCAGTGACTCCTCGCCACCTGGCTGTGCGATGCGCACCGTCAGGGCGGCGCGGGTCAGCAGTTCTGCACGAACGCCCTGCCCTTCATGGCCCATCACCCAGGCGCAGGGACGGGGAAATTTCTGTTGATGTATGAAATCGCCACTGTGGGAGCTGGTGGCGATGAGCGGGACGCTGAGTTCACTCAGGTCGCTCATTTCAAGGCCCTCCAACAAGTGCAGGCCAAAATGCGCGCCCATGCCGGCCCGAAGCACCTTGGAGGACCAGAGCGCTGCGGTTCCACTGAGCGAAAGCACTTGATGGAAGCCAAACGCGGCAGCGCTGCGCAAAATGGAGCCAACGTTGCCTGCGTCCTGTACCCGGTCCAGCACCACCGTCATGGCGTTGGCCAAGATCGACTGACGATCCGGCAAATCAAGCAAGAAACCCACCTCGGCTGGCGACTCCAGACCGCTGATTTCGGCAAACAGCCGGTCCGAAATTACTACCTTTTTAATAGCAATGTCTTTAATGTACTTGTCGGCCTTTGGCCAGTAAGACTCGGAGACAACCACCAACACCGGCTGCAAACCGCGCAGGATCGCCGCACGGCACAGGTGGCCGCCCTCAACCCAGATCTGGCCCTGTTTGCGGTACGCAGTGTTGTCGTGTACCAGCCGCCGCAGGTCTTTCAACAGCGGGTTATCGCGCGTCGTGATAACGACCGCTTGCGGCGGACCCTGAGGTTGATCACGCATGGTCGGGACCCGCGTTGGCGTGAAGCAGCATGTCGCTGACGGGCCGAAAGGTTTTTCGATGTTCCGGGCAAGGTCCAAAGGATCGCAGGGCCTGCATGTGTGCGAGTGTGCCGTACCCTTTATGGGTGGCGAAGCCATAACTTGGGTAAGCCAGGTCAAGTTGGGCGCACCAGCGGTCGCGGTGCACCTTGGCCAAAATCGACGCCGCCGAGATGGCTTGGACTTTGCTGTCGCCCTTCACGATCGCCTCGGCCAGCATCTCCAGTACCGGCAGTCGATTGCCATCGACCAAGACCTTGGCCGGTTTGAGGCGCAACCCCGCCACCGCCCGCTGCATTGCCAGCAAGGTCGCCTGCAAAATGTTCAGGCGGTCGATTTCTTCGACACTGGCCTGTGCTACGGCAAAACACAGAGCTTTGGCGCGGATTTCGTCGTAGAGTTTTTCGCGCCGCAGCTCGCTGAGGGTTTTCGAGTCGGCCAGGCCCCTGATCGGCTGGTGGTCATCCAGAATTACGGCGGCTGCGACGACCGGCCCGGCCAGCGGCCCGCGGCCAGC
>JANNYX010000343.1:0-2604 GCA_031410295.1 Rhodoferax sp. | reverse complement strand
TCCAACACCAGAAGGCGCGAGCACAGGCGTTCGGCTTCGTCCATGAAATGGGTGGTCAACAGGATCGACTTGCCCTGTTGCAGCAGGGTTTGCAGGCGCTCCCACATCAGATGCCGCGCCTGCGGGTCCAGCCCGGTGGTGGGTTCATCCAGTAGTAACAGTTGGGGGTCATTGACGAGCGAGCGCGCCAGCGACAGGCGGCGTTTCATGCCGCCTGAAAGCTCGCCGGGTTTGGCGTCTTTTTTGTGGTTGAGCGCGGCAAATTCCAGCAGTTGCGGAACGCGCGCGCGGATGGTGGCATCCTTCAGGCCGAAATAACGCCCGTACACCAGCAGATTCTCGGCGCAGCTGAAATCCGGGTCCAGCGTATCGGCTTGGCTGACCACGCCGAGCTGCGCCTTGATTGCCAGTGCATCCTGTGGCATGGCCAGGCTGCGGTGACCGGGGAAGTGGTAGCCCACGCTGCCCACGTCGGGGTTGGTGAGCCCGAGGCAAATGCGGATGGTGGTGGTTTTACCGGCGCCGTTAGGTCCAATCACGCCCAGGCATTCGCCAGGAGCGATGGAAAACGAGACGTCGTCCACGACGGTTGTCGAACCATAACGCTTGCTCAGGTGGCGGGCTTCAAAAAGCGCAGAAACGTCACCAGGCGAAGACCCTGAGCTGGTGGCGGGCATCAATATTGAAGTCATGGTTTATTGTCCGACAATATCTGAACTGCACCCGCGCAAACCTCAATTCACAATGACCGCTTGAAGACACGATGATCACCATTGGCACCCCCCTGTCCCCGACTGCGACCAAAGTGATGCTGCTGGGCGCAGGTGAGCTTGGCAAGGAAGTCCTGATCGCCCTGCAACGCCTGGGCGTCGAGACCATTGCCGTGGACCGTTACGACAACGCGCCAGGCCACCAGGTAGCGCACCATGCCCGCACCATCAACATGAACGATGCGGTTGCGCTCAAGGCCTTGATCGAGGCCGAGCAACCGCATATCGTCGTGCCCGAAATCGAAGCCATCGCCACGCCGGTGCTGCAGGTGCTGGAGGCCGCAGGCACGGTGCGCGTGGTGCCCACCGCCCGCGCTGCCCGCCTGACGATGGACCGCGAAGGCATCCGGCGCCTGGCCGCTGAGACGCTGAAGTTGCCCACCAGCCCGTACAAGTTTGTCGACTCGCTGGAGGAGTTGCAAGCGGCCATTGACGGCGGCATCGGTTACCCCTGCATCGTCAAACCGGTGATGAGCAGCTCGGGCAAAGGGCAAAGCCGCATCAACGACGCCGATGGCGTCAACGCCGCCTGGAGCACCGCCATGTCGGGCGGGCGGGTGCAAGGCGGCCGGGTGATTGTCGAAGGCGTGATTGATTTCGACTACGAAATCACATTGCTGACCGTGCGCGCCCTGGACGCCGGCGGGCAGGTCGAAACCCATTTTTGCGAACCCATTGGCCACGTGCAGGTTGGCGGCGATTACGTGGAGAGTTGGCAGCCCCAGCGCATGCATCCGGTGGCGTCCTTGCGCGCAGGCGCCATCGCCCGGGCCATCACTGAAAATCTGGGGCAAGGCGCAGACGGCAAACCGGCCGGTTTGGGCCTTTACGGCGTCGAGCTGTTTGTCAAAGGCGAGGAGGTCTGGTTCAGCGAAGTCAGCCCGCGTCCGCATGACACCGGCATGGTGACGATGTGCTCACAATGGCAGAACCAGTTTGAGCTTCACGCGCGTGCCATTCTGGGCCTGCCGGTCAACACCGCACTGATGTGCCCCGGCGCCAGCGCCGTGATCTACGGACGGGTGGACGCCAAGGGCATCAAGTTCGAGGGGGTCGACCAGGCCCTGCGTGTGCCAAATTCAACCATCCGCCTGTTTGGCAAACCAGAAAGTTTTGCTAAACGCCGCATGGGTGTGGCGTTGGCATTTGGCGTGAACGTGGAAGTGGCGCGCAAACACGCCAAGCTGGCTGCGTCCCTGGTGAAACCAAGAAGGCCATAGTCCTCAAAGTTTGGTCTAACCTGTCCCCGCCTGCCCATGACTGACACCGTTCGAATCGTTGAAGAAAAACTGCTCTCCGACAACTGGTACACACTGAAAACCACCGCGTTTGACCTGCGCCGGCGCGACGGCAGCTGGCAGCGCCAGCACCGCGAGACGTATGACCGGGGCAACGGCGCCACCATCCTCTTGTACAACCCGGCGCAAAAAACGGTGATCCTCACGCGCCAGTTCCGCTTTCCGACGTTTGTCAATGGCAACACCAGCGGCAAGATGATCGAAACCTGCGCTGGCCTCCTGGACAAAGACGACCCCGAGACCTGCATCAAACGCGAAACCGAAGAAGAAACCGGCTACGTTGTGAGCGAAGTGCGCAAGGTGTTTGAGGCCTACATGAGCCCCGGCTCTGTGACCGAACGCCTCTACTTCTTTGTAGGTGAATACTCCGCGCGCGACAAAGTCTCGGAGGGCGGCGGGCATCCACATGAAGGCGAAGACATCGAGGTGCTGGAGCTCCCGCTTGATGCCGCGCTGGAGATGATTGGCAAAGGCGAGATCGTCGATGCCAAGACGATCATGCTGCTGCAGTATGCGAAGTTGCAGGGGTTGATGGG
>JANNYX010000342.1:0-2607 GCA_031410295.1 Rhodoferax sp. | reverse complement strand
GTCAGACTTCAGCAAAAACTGCAGCAGCCCGCCGGGCGAAACGGCCACCGCTTCGCCAGCCGCGCGTTGCAGCCACATGGCGCAGGCGCCCAATGCGGCCCAAAAGAGCAGCACAGTGATGGCCAGTTTGAGCGACCAGCGCCAGCCAAAAAGCGCCAGCCAGAGCAGGGCGCCCGGCGTGAGTTGCGCAACCAACACCAGCGCCAAAAGCGGGCTGGCCGCGCCGGGCCCCGCTTTCAGCAACAGGGTTTGCCACAGCGGCCAGTGGCCCACGGTGGCGATCCACAAGGCCACCGCCAGCATCACCCACAGCGGGTGCGGTGACGTGCGGTGCGACACCGGTGACTGAAACATCGAATCAGCAAATTCGGTGACGCGAAAAAGTTTGACCTTGGCCATGGACTTAAGTGTTGAGCTGCGCCATTGTTACAGAATTAGCCCTTGCTGCGTAACAGATTGCAGCTAGCAAAGTGGTAGCGACGCTACAGTTTTGCGCTAAACCAGGCGATCAATTGCTGCGTGACCAACGGGCTCTTGAGCAAGGCCAGGTGACTGGTTTTGTAGAGGATGCGTTGCGCCTTGTTGTCAAATGCCAGGCTTCGATGCGGCTCAACATGTTGACCCAAGGCACTCTCCAGCGGCACCAGGCCGTCGCCCAGAAGGCGGTCTGACACACTGCTGCGTTGCCCGGCCAGCGTAGCGGCGATGGTGCAACTGGCCACGCCCGCGGGCAGCGGCACCGGCAGGCGGCTGTCAGGGCGTTGCCGAAAGCGGTCGTGGCCCTGCCAGTCGGTATCCAGCACGTGGCCATAACGCAAGTCGGTGATGCCGGCACTGCGCAATTGCGCCAGGATGGCAAAGGGCCGCGAATACGGCGTGCTGCCCAACAACACGTCAATCCAGTTGCCTGCGCGCTCCAGTGGCGCACCGTGGTGCGGGGTGCCCAGAAAGGCGATGTTTTTGAGGCTTGCCAGCCAGGCGGATTTGTCGTCGGTCGCGTAATGAACCGCACTGCGGATCACCAACCCACCCATGCTGTGCGCCACCACGCTGAGCTCGGTGACCGGCACCGGCCAGTCTTGCAGCAATTGCGCCAACTGGCGGGACAACGTCTGCCCGTTTTGCGAGACGTGCAAGCCGGTGTTGTAACGCAGGTAGACGGGCGAATAACCGAGGGCCGCCGCGAGCGCCGCGCCGTGGTCCAGCGTTTGGGTGGCACCGGCAGCCGCGTTTTCCGGGGCTAGTTTGGTCGATGTGCGCCATTGCAGGTCATTCATGCACAAGCCATGGATCAGCAGCAAAATTTTGCCGGTTTTGGGCGACTCGGCCGAATGGCGCAATTGCATCGTTGTGGCCAGCGGATTTTGGGTGGCGGCGAGGTGGTCGCCCAACACGCCGTTGAGCGCCGCCAGCACGGCTTCACGTTGCGGCGATTCGGGCGCACTGTGATCGGTTGCCTCAAACAGGGGTTTGAGTTGGGTCAAGGCGGTGTCAAGGCCCTTGCCCACCAGGTGGGTGACGCCGCGCACCGCGCTGTAAACCAGGCCGGTGATGCCACCGGTTTGGCCAGGCCCCTTGGATCCCTTGCCAGACGTTTTTGCGGCGGCTGCGCCCAGGGTTTGCAACACCGACTGGTGCACGCCTTCTGCCACCCCGGCTATGCCCAGCGTCGCCTGAGTCGCCAGTTTGGCGACGGCTGCCGCATCTGTGGCGCGCAGGTGTTTCAGCTGAACAGATTTTTTAGGCGGTCCGTCCATGAATCACCCGACGGCATGTGTTTGCCGCCGCCTTTTTTCAGCGACTCATCGAGCTCCTTGAACAGCTTGCGCTGGTGCTCGGTGAGTTTCACCGGTGTTTCCACCGTGATGTGGCAATACAGGTCGCCGGGGTAACTGGCGCGCACACCCTTGATGCCTTTGCCGCGCAGGCGAAACTGCTTGCCGGTCTGCGTGCCTTCGGGGATGTCAATCGCCGCCTTGCCCGCCAGTGTCGGCACATCGATCTCGCCGCCCAGTGAGGCGGTGATGATGCTGATGGGCACGGCGCAGTGGATGTCGTCGCCTTCACGCTCGAAGATGTCGTGTTTCTTCAGGCGGATTTCGATGTACAGGTCGCCCGGCGGGCCGCCATTGGTGCCCGGCTCGCCGTTGCCGGTGGAGCGGATGCGCATGCCGCCGTCGATGCCGGCCGGAATTTTCACCTCCAGCGTTTTCTGCTTTTTGATCTTGCCCTGGCCCTGGCAACTGGTGCACGGGTCGGCGATGGTTTTGCCGGCGCCGCGGCAGGTCGGGCAGGTTTGCTGCACACTGAAGAAACCCTGGCGCATCTGCACCTGGCCCTGGCCGGCGCAGGTGGCGCAGGTTTTTACGGAGGTGCCAGGTTTGGCGCCGGTGCCTTTGCAGGTTTCGCAACCTTCCCAGCTCGGAATGCGGATTTGAGCGTCTTTGCCTTTGGCCGCTTCTTCCAGCGTGATCTCCATGGCGTAACTCAAATCGCCGCCGCGGTAAACCTGACGCCCGCCGCCGCCTGCGCCCCGGCCGCGCTGCTGGCCGAACATGTCGCCAAAAATGTCGCCAAAGGCCTCGGCGAATCCGCCAAAACCTTCCG
>JANNYX010000341.1:0-2920 GCA_031410295.1 Rhodoferax sp. | reverse complement strand
GGCCGACGTGGTGAAACTCGACGCCAACAACCGCCGCCTCGTTGCCCAAGGCCTCAAACGCATTCGCGCGGGCGCCATGCAAGCGGGCGTCAGCAGCCTGTTCAGCGCCTCGGGCCGCAAAGGGCAAGTCGCCACCACCTTTGATTTCGGATTCGCCTTGGGTCCACGCATCAACGCCGCCGGCCGCCTGGCCGATATGACCCTGGGCATTGAATGCCTGCTGACCGACGACGCCTCGCGCGCTGAAGAGCTCGCCAAAACGCTGGACAGCATCAATCGCGAGCGCCGCGAGATCGAAGGCGGGATGCGCGAGCAGGCGCTACTTATCGCCGAGTCGTTGTTCGACGAACTTGAGGTGCCACCCGCCGCTCTGTGCGTGTTTGACGCTGATTTTCACGAAGGAGTGGTGGGCATCGTCGCTTCGCGCCTGAAAGACAAAATGCACCGCCCGGCTTTCGTTTTTGCGCAGAGCAAAGCGCCCGGCAAAGAACACGAACTCAAAGGCTCCGGCCGCTCGATTGCCGGTTTCCACCTTCGTGACGCGCTCGACTTGGTGGCAAAACGCCACCCCGGCGTGTTGCTGCGTTTTGGCGGCCACGCCATGGCCGCCGGTTGCACCGTGCACGAAGAGAAATTGGCCGAGTTTGAACAGGGGCTGACGCAGGTGGCCACGGAATGGCTGGACGCCGCCACGCTCTTGCGCCGCATCGACACCGACGGCCCGCTCGATCCCATCTATCGCCGCGCCGACATGGTCGACACCCTGCACCACGAGGTCTGGGGCCAGGGGTTTGCGCCGCCCGTCTTCAGCGAAGAGCTCGACGTGGTGTCGCAACGCCTGGTCGGCGAAAAACACCTGGCGCTGAAACTCAAACACCGCGGCCAGCCGGTGGACGGCATCTGGTTCGGCCACACCGAGCCACTGCCGCCACGCGTCACCCTGGCGTTTCGGCTCGATGCGGACGAGTGGAACGGCGTGCGGCGGGTGCGGTTTTTGATTGAGGCGGCCAAAATAACCGTCTGACATCAGTCTTATAAATTTGGCACGTATAAAGGTCGTCTAATAAATTCATTTTTATGCTATATTTATTAAGTATAAATTGACAATTATATATACTTATTTTTGTATTAAATTAATATTAAACGTATTATTTGACCCGAGTCCACCTAGGGAAAACCCCGCAGCGCCTAAAATTGCCCCGTGACTGCCATCCTGAACGCTGACCTGCATTGCCATTCCGTCGTGTCCGACGGCACTTTGACCCCCGAATCGCTGGCTGAACGCGCCGCCAAAAACGGCGTCGAGTTGTGGGCCTTGACGGACCACGACGAAATCGGCGGCCAGCGCCGCGCCGCGGCGGCGGCCAAAGCGCAGGGCATGAAATACCTCACCGGCACTGAAATTTCCGTCACCTTCATTGGCGCCACGGTGCACATCGTCGGCTTGGGGTTCGACCCCGATGACGCGCGCATGCTGGCCGGTTTGCAAAAAACACGTGGCGGGCGGCGCGAGAGGGCCATGGAAATATCAGACGGGCTGGCCAAAGTCGGCATCAAGGGCGCGTACGAAGGCGCCTTGCAGTTCGTCGGCAACCCGGAGCTGATTTCGCGCACGCATTTTGGCCGCTTCCTGGTGGAAAGCGGCGTCTGCAAAGACACCAATGAAGTCTTTCGCAAATACCTCACCGAAGGCAAACCCGGCTACGTCGAGCACAAGTGGGCCAACCTCAAGGAGGCCGTGACCTGGATCAAGGAAGGCGGCGGCATGGCTGTCATCGCGCACCCGGCGCGTTATAAATTCAGCGCCAATGAAGAGTACGCCCTGTTCAGTGAATTCAAGGCGCACGGCGGGCAAGCGGTCGAGGTGGTCACCGGCAGCCACACCGTGGCCGAATACGACACCTACGCCAAAACCGCCATCGAGTTCGGCCTGGCGGCGTCGCGCGGCAGCGATTTCCACGACCCGGCAGAATCCCACACCGACCTGGGCACCCTGCCGTATTTGCCGGGCCACCTGACGCCGGTGTGGGAACTGCTGGCGGACCGCATTCAGTGAATCGCACCGAGGCGTCGCAGGGGCGCGGCACCCTCACCACGCTGCAACGCAACGCCCTCGCGGGCATCGCCATGGTCCTCCTGGCCGTGGCCTGTTTTGCCACCCTGGACAGCACCACCAAATTGTTGACCGCCAGTGTGCCCATGGCCATGACGATGTGGTTCCGCTTCACCTTCCAGGCGCTGGCCACCGCCGCCCTGGTGTTGCCGCAAAAAGGCCTGGCTGGGCTCAAGACCCTGCACCCGCGCTTTCAGTTGGCGCGCGGCCTGTTGCTGGTGACCTCCAGCGCATTGGCGTTTACCAGTCTGAAGTTCACACCGGTGGCTGAGTTCACCGCCATCGTGTCCCTGACGCCGCTGATGATCACGCTGATCGCCGCGCTGAAGTTGAAGGAGCCGGTGTCGCTCTTGCGCTGGGCCTTGGTGGTGGGCGGTTTTGTCGGCACCCTCATCATCATCCGCCCTGACGCCGACGACTTCAATTGGGCTATCCTGCTGCCCCTGGCGCTGGTGGGCACCAGCACGGCGTTCCAGCTGCTTACCAGCCAGCTGGCGCGCACCGAGGACCCGGCGGTCACGCACCTTTACACCGGCTGGATCGGCGCTCTCGTGGCCTCCGTCGCCCTGCCTTTTTTCTGGGTGTCGATTGACCAACAATCCTTGTGGCTGGCGCTGGCAATGGTCGGGCTGATGGGTACGGTCGGGCATTACGTCTTGATCCTGGCCTACAAACGCGCCACGCCGGCGGTGCTCACACCGTTTCTTTACGGGCAGATTGTTTTCGCCATGCTCGGTGGCTGGCTGCTGTTCTCCCAGGTGCCTGACACCTGGTCGCTGCTGGGGATTGCCATGATCACCGGTTGTG
>JANNYX010000340.1:0-1624 GCA_031410295.1 Rhodoferax sp. | reverse complement strand
AACTACAGCCTGAACAACCCGCAGGGCCAGGAGTCGCAGCCCATCGTTCACGATGGCATCATGTTCGTGACCACGCACACCAGCACGGTGGCCATCAACGCGCTGACCGGCCGCCAGGTCTGGAAGCAGGAGATTGAATACGCCGCCGATGTGGCCAAATATGTCTGCTGTGGCCTGCTGAACCGCGGCGCAGCCATCTACAACGGCAAAATCTACCGCGGCACGCTGGATGCCCACGTGATCGCCTACGACGCCAAAACCGGCAAACAAGTCTGGAAATCCCAGGCGATTGACTACAAGGAAGGCCACGCCATGACGGCGGCGCCCTTGGTAGCCAACGGCGTGGTGATGACCGGCATTGCCGGCGGCGAATACGGCACGCGCGGCTTTATCGACGGCTGGGATCCCGAGACCGGCAAAAAGCTGTGGCGCCTCTTCACCACGGCAGCGCCGGGTGAAAAGGGTGGCGACACCTGGCCCGGCGATACCGCCTCCAAAGGCGGCGCGCCGACCTGGTTGACGGGTGCTTACGACCCCGAACTCGATCTGGTCTACTGGGGCACGGGCAATGGCGGCCCCTGGAACTCCGAGGTGCGCAAGGGCGACAACTTGTATGTCGACTCGGTGCTGGCGTTTCGCCCCAAAACCGGCGAACTCATCTGGCACTACCAGTTCACACCCAACGACCCGTTTGACTATGACTCGACCGAGGTCGGCATGTTGATCGACATGGACATCGGCGGCGCCAAACGCAAGGTGCTGGCCCAGGCCAACCGCAACGGCTTCTTTTACGTGCTGGACCGCACCAATGGCAAGCTGCTGGCGGCCAACCCGTATGTCAAGGTCAATTGGGCCGACAAAGTGGATATGGCGACAGGCCGTCCGGTGGAGTCCGAGGTGTTCAAACGCATCCGCGCTGGCGGCGATGAAGAGGTTTTCCCCTCGGTGCTTGGCGGCAAGAACTGGCAGCCGATGTCCTGGAACCCGGACACCAAGCTGGCCTACGGCAACACCTTCAACATGAGCTGGATGGTCAAGTTTGTCAAGCCCGAGTACAAAAAGGGTGAGTGGTACCTGGGCGTGGATTTGCGTGGCGTCATCATGCCCAAAAACGAACCGCACGGTTATTTGAGCGCCATTGATCCGTTGACCGGCAAGAGCAAGTGGCAAATGGCCTGGCCCGGCATGCCCAGCATTGCCGGCACGATGTCCACCGCAGGCGGCTTGGTGTTTACCGGCGCGGCGACAGGTGAAGTCATGGCGGTGGATGCCGACACCGGCAAGAAGTTGTGGGAGTTCCAGACCGGCTCCGGCATCATTGGCCTGCCTGTCACGTGGGAACACAACGGCACGCAGTATGTGTCGATTCTCTCAGGCAGTGGCGGCGTGTGGGCGGTGCTGGGTGACGAGCGTTACGCGCAGACCCCGGCGGGCGGCTCGGTCTGGACCTTCGCCGTCAAATGAGTCGAATGCGGGTCAAGGGGTCCCTGGCCCGCCTGTTAAACCTGCATTGGCCGTTGGCTTTTGCCTTGGCGGCTGGCACAACATTTATGCCAGCCGCGCTGGCGCAGCCGGCGGTGGCGCAGCCCGCTTTCGATCAAGAGGACATCCTTAAAGGCGCAGC
>JANNYX010000339.1:0-1640 GCA_031410295.1 Rhodoferax sp. | reverse complement strand
AGTTTTGACGCTGCGCCCGCGGCACCCAAAGGCGCTGCGTCGGGGGCTGCCAAGAGATTGCAAGTGCTACGACAACAGGGGCGGAACGATGTACGGCCAGCACTCTATTGCTTGCATTTGGTCTGTGCTGGTATGTCTTCGCCGCTGCGCAGGTTCCAGTTCCACCGTTGATGGGGCATGTCATTGACCAGACTGGCACGCTCACCGCCATTCAAAAAACCACTTTGGAGCAAATGCTGACTGCATTTGAAGCCCGCAAAGGCAGTCAATTGGCCGTGCTGATGGTCGCCTCAACTGCCCCGGAAGCCATTGAGCAATACGCCCTGCGGGTTGCGGAGCGGTGGAAGCTCGGTCGAAAGAAGGTTGATGACGGCGCCATCCTGGTCGTCGCCAAGAATGACCGGACGTTGCGCATCGAGGTGGGGTATGGCCTGGAAGGGGCGCTCAATGACGCCACCAGCAAGCGCATCATCAGCGAGACCATCGTCCCACAATTTAAGCAGCAGGACTTCTACGGCGGCATCACCGCTGGAGTCGGCCAAATCATCCGTGTCGTAGATGGCGAACCCTTGTCAGTCCCCGGCAAAACACCCATCGGCGAACTCGGGGGGGTTGGCAACATTCAGCAGTACGCCCCATTTCTCTTTATTCTCGCGCTCGCGGTGGGTGGCGTACTGCGCGCCACTTTAGGCAAAGTGCCAGGCTCATTGGTCACAGTGGGCGCAGTGGGCTTGGTTGCATGGCTCATCGCCGGCGCCCTGTCAATGGCATTGTTCGCTGGCGTGCTGGCGTTGTTCTTCACCCTGCTGGGCGGTGGCATGGGCGGGCATGGAATGGGCGCCAATTACGGCGGAATGGGAAGCGGTGGTCGGGGTGGCCGACGCGGCGGGGGTCTTAGCGGAGGCGGCGGCGGCTTCGGTGGCGGCGGTGCGTCCGGGAGGTGGTAATCATGAAGGTCAAACGCATCGTGAAGCATCTGCTGGCGACCCAGGGGCAGGTCAGACGCGCCTTTCCGCCCAGTGCATTGAGAGTGATTGAGGACGTGATCAAGGCCAGCGAGGCCGAACATACAGGCGAAATCCGCTTCGTAGTGGAGGGCGGGCTTGACGGCATGCCGCTGTTCAAGGGTCAGTCAGCCAGAGAACGGGCCATCGAACTGTTTTCGCAATTGCGCATGTGGGACACCCAGGACAACAGTGGCTTGCTGATTTACCTGTTGCTGGCTGACAGGGCGGTTGAGATCGTGGCCGACCGGGGCATCAGCGCCAAGGTGATACCGCACGAATGGAGCAGGATTTGCCGCGAGATGGAAACCGCCTTCAAGAAATCGAGCTATGCGACTGGCGTGGTCGGAGGCGTGCAGGCGGTGACGCACCACCTCGTGACGTATTTCCCCGCTGACGGACGCAGCGGGAACGAGCTACCGGACAAGTCGGTCGTGCTTTGAGGACACCTGCGATGGAGTCACAGGCAGGCCACTGTTCGAGCACCATCAGAATGCGGCCTGCGTCCCCAGATAAGCGGGTGCCTGAGCCTGCCGCACTGCGGCCGGTGCAATTGGCGTGGCTGGCGGCGGCTGTTTTTGTCGTCTCGGCTGGTTATGGCGCACTCATGCCCGTGCTGCCAGGTTGGCTGAGTTC
>JANNYX010000338.1:0-2463 GCA_031410295.1 Rhodoferax sp. | reverse complement strand
CACAGACGACCCAGGCACCACCTTCTGCATCAAGCGTCAACCCATCCGGAAAATCGCCGTCGCCAAATCGGGACAAAATCTCCTTGCCGATCAATTCGCCTCCTGGACCCACGGTGAATCGGGACAGGCGCCGGCCAAAAGTTTCGTTCACGTAAAGGTAACTGCCATCGGGGCTTACACGGCATTCATTGGTGTAATGCAAACCGTCCGCAACAATGCGCGTACCGCTTGCGTCCCGAAGGACGATGTAGCCCGTGGCGGTGTGCAGCGGATAGTTGTCGCCACCATCGGTCGCGCTGATACAGGCCCATACTCGCCCAAAGTGGTCATTGAGGACGAAGTTGACGCGATGAACCGTGCGTCCTTCAACCTCTGTCAGCCAAGGCGACTGCGTGCCATCGGGAGCGATCTGCCAGACGCCACCCTGCTCACCCAAATTGGCCACCAGAAAACCGCCGTCGGGCTGCATCGCGATGCCGTTCGGAAGCAAGCTGGAGTAGCAGCTAAGGCTTTGGCTGCCATCCGGTTGGATCTTCAAGACGCCACCGCGCCGGTCTGAGGCATAGACGGCGCCGCAGGAATGGGTCAACACACATTCCGGACGCTGCAAGCCGGAAAAGCGGAACTCGAGACCGCCGCCAGATACAGGCCGCGCTTGCGGTCGAAGCGAATCCTGCAATCGATCCCAAGCTTCTGGCTTGGTGGCAGCCGCGCGTGTCATTCAAGCACAAGTTTGAGGGTATTCACAACTTCGCGCCAGCGGGCTACGTCCCGCCTGACCAGCTCACTTGTTTTTGAGCTGTCAAGGTAGGCTGGTTCCAGCCCTCGTTCGCGCAGTTTGCTTTGCAGATCCGGGTCTGCCATTACCCGGCCGAGGTCATCGCTGAGCTTTTTCACAATGGCCGGTGGCGTCCTCGCTGGGGCAAGAAAGCCATACCAGATGTCAACATCAAAACCTGGCAGACCGCTTTCAGAGATGGTTGGCACGTCTGGAAGCTGGGAGAAACGGGTTGCCGTCGTGACGGCAAGAGGTCGCAGGCGGCCCTGCCTGACCATTCCATCAAACGCTGACAACGCCCCAAACGAGGTTTGAACCTCGTCTGCCACCAGAGCCGTGACCGAAGGCGCAGAGCCCTTGTAGGGTACATGCGTCATTTCTATGCCCGAGCGCATGGCAAACAGCTCACCCGCAAGATGAGGCGCGGTTCCAGTGCCCGCAGAACCGTAGTTGACCTTTCCACGATTGGCCTTGGCATAAGCCATGAAATCCGCAAAGGTTTTGACCGGCATTTTGTCGTTGACCACGACCACCATGGGGGAAGTCGCGTACCGGCCTATGGGCGCGAAGTCACGGATCAAATCCCATGGGAGGTTGCGGTAAACCGACGTATTGATGGTGTAGGAGTTCACCATCAGTAGGATGGTGTAGCCATCTGGCACAGCCTTGGCGACGGCGTCTGCGCCAATGTTGCCGGCCGCGCCGGGACGGTTGTCAACCACGACCG
The DNA here is from genome assembly GCA_031410295.1 of Rhodoferax sp. Lineage (GTDB taxonomy): Bacteria > Pseudomonadota > Gammaproteobacteria > Burkholderiales > Burkholderiaceae_C > JANYCG01. The sequence goes on along the minus strand of JANNYX010000338.1, from coordinate 958 downwards.
GCTGGCCCCACAGCTCGGACAATTTCTGACCTACCAGACGCGCGGAAATGTCTGATCCACCTGGAGCGAAGCCGACGACCAAGCGAACCGGACGATCAGGAAAGGCGTACGCAGTGGCTGCCAAAACAGTGGAAAGCGCGAATGCCAGCAACGGCTTAAGGGGGCAAATCATGAGGTCTCCGTACAACAAAGACGTTGCGGTGACGTCTTATAAATTTCCAAAATGCGAAATAATATTCTATATTTCGGAAAATGTTAACAGCATCCGGCGATATGTCAAGTCGCTGTGTGCGCAGGAAAATTCTGTGTCATGAATTGCAGGCCGCGGGGCAGGCACAATGTTATACTCATTGGTATAAAAGAATCCTAAAGCGAAAGTAAGCCCAATGTCAACGCTTCCCCTGAGTGGTGTGCGGGTGCTCACGATGGCAGAGCAATACCCCGGCCCTTATGCGACGATGCTGCTGGCTGACCTGGGCGCGGATGTCATTTTGGTGGAGCGACCCGGCAAAGGTGATCCTTCACGGCGTTTCTCCGGCCTGTTCACCTCCTTCAACCGCAACAAGCGGTCCGTTGCGCTGGACCTCAAGTCAGACCGGGGCCTTGCCGATTTTTTGCGTTTGGTGGACACCGCCGATGTGGTGATGGAGGGTTTTCGCCCTGGCGTGATGGCGCGCCCGAAAATTGACGCGGAGAGTTTGCGCAGGCGAAAGCCGTCTCTGGTTTACGTGTCGATCTCGTCGGTCGGGCAAACCGGCCCCAATGTCGGTGTTGCGGGGCACGATCTGAGCATCCAGGCTGCGGCCGGGATGATCGATGTGCCAGTTGGGCAGGAAGCTGGGCTGTCGCTGCCAATGCTGCCGCTGGCGGACATTTAGTCCGCCCTGTTTGCAGCCCTGGGCGGGGTCCGCGCCCTATATTCCCGCAAAAACACAGAACAGGGCGGCACCCTAATTGT
>JANNYX010000337.1:0-2451 GCA_031410295.1 Rhodoferax sp. | reverse complement strand
CGAACTGGCGCCGTTGCTCACCGCCATCTTCCTGTCCCGGGACTTTTACAGTGCGCCGTCTTTGGCCACCCACATCAAGAGCCCGGTGGAACTGGCGGTGTCGACCTACAAAAAACTGGGTTTGAACGAGGTCCCCGGCGTGCCCGACTTCAATGAAGCCACCGCGGCGCTGGGCCAGCGCCTGTTTCACCCGCCCACGGTGGCCGGTTGGGCACAGGGAAAAAGCTGGATCACGCCGGGTTTGTTGCTGGAGCGCGGCAATTTCGCGCGCGATTTGCTCTTTCCCAACATCAATTTTTTACCACCGGACCGTTACACCGCCGACGAAACCATTCGCATCGTCGGCAATAAGATTGACCTGGGCCAGGACATCTCAACGGCCACCCGGCCCGAAGGAAAAGGCATGGGTGGTGGCGGTGAAGCGATGATGTCGGCGTCAACCGCCATGGCCGACCGCGACGAAGATTTCAACACGCGTTATGCCAGTTTCCGCGGCTGGCAACTGGCCACGCAAAAAGTCAAGCCAATTGCCCGCCACGTCGCGCAGCTTGATTTGGCGGGCATGGTCATGGCGCAAAAACTGGTGACCACGGCGCAGGCGGTGGACTTCCTGCTGGCGCGGTTTTTGAGCGTTGCCGCGCTCCCCACCGACCGGGCGCGCCTCATCGATTTTTTGAACAGCGAACTGGGCACTGACCAAATCGCCCCGGCGCAGACTTACCTCGAAGAGCCGCTGCGGCTCGTGCTGCACCTCATCATGAGTTTGCCCGAATACCAGCTCGGCTGAAGGAGCGACACATGGCACATCACCGAAATTCTGACAAAGATGTCGACACCTATGCGGGGCAACGCCTCAGCCGCAGGACCTTGTTGGGCGCGGGTTTGGCTAGCGTTGCGGCAAATGGCGCGCGCTTCGCCGGTGTGCCACTGGCGCTGGCGCATGCAGCACAGGCGCTCGCGCAAGATCCTGCCAGCAAGGAGCGCATTTTGGTGGTGGTGGAGTTGTCTGGCGGCAACGACGGGCTGAACACGCTGGTGCCGTTCGGCGACGATGCCTACTACCGCCATCGCCCGACCCTTGGAATCCGGCCGCAAAGACTGCTCAAGATTGACGAACACTTCGGCTGGAATTCCGGAATGACTGGTTTTGAGCGGCTTTACAAAGATGGCAAACTGGCCGTCATTCACGGTTGTGGCTACGAGCAGCCGTCGTTCTCGCATTTCACGTCGATGGCGTACCTGCATTCGGCGGCGCCCAACAGTGGCGAAAAGTATGGCTGGGTTGGCCGCCTGGGCGATGCCCTGCAACCCCAAGCGTCACCGAACCTGATTGTCAACATCGACGTGGCGCAATCGCTGGCGGTCAGCAGCCAGGTGCACGTGCCGGTGGTGTTCGACGAACCCGAGCGTTTTGCCCGCAAAGGCAGTTTTCAGACCCTGCCGCAACTCAACGTGGTCACACCGCTTGCCAACGACGCCAACCCCTCGCGCGCGTTTTTACGCGAAACCGCCAAAAGCGCGGTGGACGCCTCGGTACTGGTGCGCGAAGCCTGGGCGCGTTACCGCACGCCCACCGACTACGGCATCGTGCCGATCGGCCTGCCCAAGGTGGCGGCGCTGATCGACGCTGGCTTGCCCACGCGCCTGTATTACACCGGGTTTCGCAACAACGCCTTCGACACCCATGTGCAGCAACCTGACTTGCACGGGCGCCTACTCACCTACGCGTCCGACGCCATCATGGGTTTCATGCGCGACCTGGAGCGCATCGGCAAGGCCGACCAGGTGGCGATTTTGGTGTTTTCGGAGTTTGGCCGGCGCGTGCCGGAAAACGCCAACCTGGGCACCGACCACGGCACCGCCAACCCGATGTTTATCATCGGCAAAGGGGTCAAAGGCGGCCACTACGGCAAGCCGGTGAACCTCTCGCAACTGGACGCCGGTGACAACCTGCTGCACACCACCGATTTCCGCCGCGCCTACGCCACCATGACCCAAGGCTGGATGGGTTACCGCGACACCGCCAAGCTGCTCAAGGGCGAGTTTGAGGCGTTTCCGGTTTTTGGGTAGTTTGTGGAAATGAAACCGTTTTTGCATTTTATGGTAACTATAACTGGTTGTTATAAAACAATTTTCGGTATAAATCTTAAAAATCAATTAAGATGCCGAAATGTTGGAAACCAGCGCAGCCGTAACACGCCAATACATTGATGCCGTCTCCGTCTTCGAGGCTTTGGAAGAGGCACAGGACGAAGCGGCTCAAGTGCGCGGCGGCATGTATTGGCATGCCGGTCCACCGTTGTCGCCTGGGTCCAAATACCTGGTGCGCACCACACCCGCCGGGGCTGAAACCAGCTTGGGTCCGCGCACCCCAGACAACGAAGCCATTTACGAACGTTTCACCCAGCGCAAGCGCGCAAGTGCAGAACGCTTGTCTGGCCTCAAAGCTGC
>JANNYX010000336.1:0-10193 GCA_031410295.1 Rhodoferax sp. | reverse complement strand
GCACGGTTCACCTCAAATTGACGGCCTAAAAAAAGTTGACCAAAATAGCGGCTGCGGACGGCGTCGTTCTTTGCGATCTCATCCGGGCTGCCGGTTGCGGCCAGTTGGCCGTCAATCAGCACCAGCACCCGGTCGGCGACGCCAAACACGGCGTCCATGTTGTGTTCGGTGTAGAGCACCGCCATGCTTGCGTCGCCGGTGGACGCGTGCGCCAGCGACTTCACCTCCTGCATCAGTGCCGCGCGTTCGCTGCCCGCCAGCCCGGCAGCGGGTTCATCTAGCAGCAGCAGCCGGGGCGTTTGCACAGCGGCATCGATACCTGCCAGCGCAATCGCCAGCTCCAGCCGTTTTTTGGCTCCGTAGGGCAGGCCCAGAACATCGATATGGGCCAAAGGCAATAAACCCAGCTTGTCCAGGAGCGCCCGGGCACAGTCGCGGTGCTGCGTATCGATTGACCGCCAGGTCGACAGGCCCTTCGCGTTGCCCATCGCGAGCTGCACATTTTGTAGCACGGTGAGTGCTTCAAAGGTCTGCGCCACTTGAAACGTGCGCGCGACGCCGGCCTTCAAACGTTGTTGCACCGGCCACCTGTCAATGCGTTGGCCGTTCCAGATCACCTGCCCAGAGGTGAGCGAATGCTGCCCGGCGATGCAGGCAAAACAGGTGGATTTGCCGGCGCCATTGGGCCCGATCAGCGCCACACATTCGCCGGCACGCACCTCGAAACTCACACCGTTGACGGCTTTGACGCCACCGAAGTGTTTGACGAGTTCTTGCACCTGCAGGCTCATGGCTGCGCCTTGGTCATGGTCGCGCCTTGGTGCGCCGCGCCGACTTTTGCATCAAGCCCAAAAGCCCGGACGGTGCGGCGACCATAATGAGCATTACAAACAACCCCAGGGCGCCGCGCCAGTAGTCGAAACTGCGGCCCAGTTCAGCCCCGGCCAGCACCAGCACCAGGCTGCCCGCGGCCACGCCCCAGAGTTGATGCACGCCGCCCAGCAACACGACAAGCAAGGCATCGACGGACGTTGAGACGCTGGCCGCAGACGGAAAGACCGCGCCCTTGTGCGCTGCGAAGAGCCCGCCGGCCAGGCCCGCCAGCACCGCGCTTTCGACAAAGATGCGGTATTTGATCCAGTTCACCTGAAGGCCGCTGGCCGCCGCGCGTTGTGGCGCGTCACGCGCCGCCTGCAAACCGGCGCCGAAGGCCGATTGGCTCAAGCGCCGCAGCAGCATCACACTCAACAGCGCGAGGAATAAAAGCAGCAGGTAGAACACGCCCCGCGTTTGCGGCGTCACCAGCGCCAGGCCAATCACGCCGTTGTCCCCGCCAGTGATGTTGACCCATTGCGACGCCGCCGCCCAGACCACTTGCGCCAGCGCCAGTGACAACATCGCCAGGTAAACGCCGCCGCTGCGCACGACCACAGCGCCAAACAGGGCTGAAATGACCAGAGCCAGTCCACAGCCGGCCGCCAACGCCAGCGGCAGGTCGGCGCCCCAATTTGAATGTGCCAATGCCACGCCATACGCACCTAGGGCAAAAAACGCGGCGTGGCCAAAACTCACCAAACCGCCCAGGGCCATCACGGCTTGCAGGCTGATGCCGAAGATCATCAAAATCAGCGCGTCCGACGCTAGCGAGCGCCAGTAATCCCCGGCCAGCCAAGCGGCGCCGAAAAGCGCCAAAAAGGCCGCGTAAACGGCTACCGACCCACCAGCGCTGGCTGGCAGGCACCAGAACTTCTGCGCGATTTCTTTCGGCCCGGCGTCGTGCGCCTGCCCCATCAGGCCCAGTGGTTTGACCGCCAGCACCACGGCCATCGTCAGGAACACCAGCACCAGGGTGGACGCAGGAAAATACGCCGTGCCAAAGGCGTGGATCAGGCCAATCAGCAGCGCCGCGACAAACGCGCCGCCGATGCTGCCCAGGCCACCCGTGACCACCACAACAAAGGTTTCGACGACCACGCCCACATCCATCTGCAAGGTGGCCGGTTCGCGCGGCAGCTGCAAGGCGCCGCCCAGGCCCGCCAGAAAACAACCCAGCGCCACCGCGCCCAGCATCAGCGGTTTGGGGTTGACGCCCAGCGCGTCGAGCATCACCCGGTCTTGTGTGGCGGCGCGCAGGCGCCGGCCGAACCGGGTCTTGCACAAAAGCAGGTGCAGGCCGAGCCAGACCAGCGGGCCCAGCGCAATCGTGACCAGCTGGTACTGCGGAAAAAATTCACCGCCCAACTCGACTGAGCCCTTCAAGCCCGGAAAACGCGGCGCAAAAACTTCATCAGGTCCAAAGCCCCAGCGCATCGCGTCCGACATGAAGAGTGTCAACCCAAAGGTTGCCACCAGCTGGTACAACTCGGGCACGCCGTACATGCGCCGCAGCAGGACAAACTCGGCCACGGCGCCGGCCATTGCGGCGATCGCCGCGCCCATCAGCATCGCCAGTAAATAAAGTCCGGCACTTTCGCCCCAGGCGGGATGCCAGTTGGTCACCCAATGCGCGCTGAACAAGGCGCCGAGCATGAAGAAACTGCCGTGGGCAAAGTTGACGATGCGGGTCACGCCGAAGATCAACGTCAGGCCCGCCGCCATCAGGAAGAGTGTGGTGGCGTAGGAGAGGCCGTTGAGGAACTGGATGGCGAAAGACGTCATCAGCCAGGTTTCAGCAGGTCAATCCAGCCACTGGGTGAATTCAGCCGCCGACACCCTGGGTGTGCGAAACGTGTTGACGATGTCGCTGCCGTCCGCATAGCCCAGCGACATCCCGCAGACCAGCATTTCCTCGGCCGTGGCGCCAATGTGCGGCAGGATGATTTTGGCAAACGGGTTCCACGCCGCCTGCGGGCAGGTGTGCAGGCCGCGCCCGCGTGCGGCGACCATCAGGCCCTCAAGAAACATGCCGTAGTCGACCAGGGAGCCACGCCCGAGCACGCGGTCAATGGTGAACATCAATCCGACTGGCGCGTCGAAGAAGCGGTAGTTGCGCTGGTGCTGCGCGTGCATTTTGTCTTTGTCGCCTTTGCCAATGCCCAAGAGGCCATACAGGCCCCAGCCGTTTTCGCGCCGCCGCTCGATGAAGGGGCTGGCCCACTTGGTCGGGTAATAGTCGTACTCTTCGCGGTAATGCGCCGCCAGCTCCGGTGTGGCGCGCACCGCATCGTGCGCCTCACAGACTTTCTGCACCAGGCTGTCGCGCGTGGCGCCCTGCAATACATACACCTTCCAGGGCTGGGTGTTGGTGCCCGACGCGGCGCGCGCCGCCACGTCCAGCATGGCGGTGATGGTGTCGCGCGGCACGGGCTGCTGGGTGAATGCGCGGGTGGACATGCGCGAGGCGATGGCGGCATCGACGATGGCGGCAATCGCGGTTTGATCGGCTGCAACGGGTTCAGGAGGCGTCATGGATGGTTTTCGGTTCGGTGTTCAGTTCAGGAATCAGATCTGGCTTCAATTGCTTTGAGCGTCGATTCTGCCAGCGTCGCCAGTACTCGAGGGCGACAACAAAAGTATTTACCTGCACCTGCACCGAATCCTCGAGTCGTTTGCCGTAACCGCCAGCCATGGCGAAGGCCAGGGGAATCGAACGCTCAAAACACCAGTCGAAGACGCGCCGGTCGCGTGACATCAGGCCATCAAAGCTCAATTTGAGACGGCCCAGGCGGTCGCCCTCGTGCGGGTCGGCGCCGGCAAGGTAAATCAGCAGGCCCGGGTTGAATTGGTGGTCAAGTTCAAACAAGGCGCCTTCCAGCGCGCCCAGGTAGTCGGTGTCGCCACAGCCATCGGGCAAATCAACATCCAGACTGCCCGGCACTTTGCGAAACGGAAAGTTTTTCTCGCCGTGAAGAGACAGGGTAAAAACCGACGGATCGCCGCGAAAGATGCTGGCAGTGCCGTTGCCCTGGTGCACATCAAGGTCAATGACTGCCACCTGCAGCGGCCTGGCGCCGGCATGCCGTGCCGCCCAGTCGGCCTGCGCCGTTCGCGCGGCAACGGCCGCATCGTTGAAAACACAGAACCCGCTGCCTTTATCGGCCGACGCATGGTGCGTGCCGCCCGCCAGGTTGGCGGCAACGCCCTCCACCATCGCCGAGCGCACGGCGGCCATGGAAGCCCCCGCGGAGCGCCGCGAGCGCTCGACCATCGCCAGGCTCCAGGGAAAGCCGATTTCGCGCATGGCGGCTGCGCTTACGCTGCCTGAGCTGATCGACTCGATGTACGCAGGCGAGTGGGCCAGCGACAGTGCCGCGTTGGGTGCCGGTGGCGCGTCCAGCACATGCAGGCCGGGCAATTCAGCCGCCAAGCGCTCACGCAACAAGGCGTATTTGCCCATGGGAAAGCGGTGCCCCGGCGGCAAAGGCAAGACAAAGTGACCCGAGTAGAAAGCTTTCACGGCGGTGTATCAGACGGATGAAGTGGGCGGAAAATTGTGACTTTTAGAAAAATCCTTCTAATTTGGCGTAAAAATGGTGCAATGCAGCAAAAAAGACTTGCCAAGGCTAGGGACAACCCTATAATTCATTCCATGCTGCACTGCAACATGAACCGGGTCCAGAGGCTGGCGAGTTCGATACCGCAATGAGTCAAAGTTACGGAGCAGATAGGTTTCAATCATTGCATTCCTTTCTTAATTCACTGGAGATTTTCATATGTTTACCGTTGACCAAATTACCGCCGCTCAAAAAGCCAATGTCGAAACCCTGTTTGGTCTGACCACCAAGGCTTTCGAAGGCGTCGAGAAGATCGTTGAACTCAACCTGACAGCTTCCAAAGCTGCCTTGTCTGAAGCCACCGACACCGCCAAGACCATTTTGTCCGTCAAAGACGCGCAAGAGCTGTTGGCCCTGCAAGCCGGCCTGTTCCAGCCGTTGGCTGAAAAGACCGCTGCCTACAGCCGTCATCTGTATGACATCGCTACTTCTTCGACAGCTGAGTTCACCAAGGCTGTTGAAGGCCAGGCTGCTGCTGCCCAGAAGAAATTTGCTGAAGTGGTTGACTCCGCAGCCAAAAACGCGCCTGCCGGCTCTGAGACCGCTGTTGCCGTGTTCAAGTCGGCCGTTTCTGCCGCCAACAACGCACTGGAATCGGTTCAGAAGGCCGTCAAACAAGCCACCGATGTGGCCGAAGCCAACTTCAACACCGTTGCAGCCAACGCTGTGAACGCTTCCAAGACTGTCAGCAAAAAGCGTTAATTGAACGCATCGCGCCTTGATCGTTGAATCGATCTGGGCGTGAATCTGTCACACTTAAAGGGATTGAGGCGGCGTTCGCGCCGGGAATTAGTAAGGTTTCCGCACAAATTGGAGTCACCACTCTAGCGTGGGCGGGAAAACCCTGAGATACTTGCAGTCAGTGCATTACGGAATTTCAAATTACTGAAACTTTTTCAGTGAAATGGGTCTCCACTGGTTGTCTCCTCGGGTCCTTTCGAAACCTCTAGGTTCAGGGATCCCTTAATAGGGCTGGTCGCAAGACCGGCCCTTTTTTTTGGCCGTGACTGGGGTTCATAGTGAAATTGGGGTCAGACCCCAATTACCGGAGTCAGGCACGAAAGTGCCAGGCTCGGTAAATTGGGTTCTGACCCCAATTTTGCTTTGGGCGCCGTTCAGGGCCAGGCCGCGTATCCGGGCGTGGACGAACTTCTGTACGCAGACCGCCGTTGATGGCAACCAGTATTTACTCTGCCTTGATCCCATTCGTCCTGATCACATTGCCCCAGCGCGGGTAGTCCTTCTTCATCACCTCGTTGAGCTCATCGGGGCTTGAGGACGTCGCCACCAGACCGGCTTTGCCCAGGGCGTCGCGGATTTCGGGCAACTTCAAGATCGCGCTGATCTCGGCGTTGAGGCGGTTTATCACCGACGCCGGTGTTTTCGCCGGGGCCATGAAGGCGTACCACATGTCGACTTCAACACCCTTTTGCCCCAGCTCTTCGAGCGTGGCCACACCCACCGCTACCGGGTGCCGCTTGGCGCTGCCCAAGGCCAGCGCGTTGAGCCGCCCTGCGGTAACAAACCCCTGGGCGATGTGCACCGGCAGAAAACCCACATTGATCTCGCCCGAGAGCAAATCCTGCGTATACCCCGCCGTGCCCCGGTACGGCACGTGCAACATGAACACCTTGGCCTGCGTTTTGAACAGTTCCATCGCCATGTGGTGCGGTGTGCCGATGCCGGGCGAGCCGTAGGCGATCGACCCTGGCCGTGCGCGCGCTTGGGTGAGCAGGTCTTGCACTGACTTGATGCCGGTTTTCGGATTGGCGACCAGCATCAGCGTGCCGTAGGCGGCCATCGACACTGGCGCGAAGTCTTTGAGCGGGTCAAAGGGCACGTTGGGGTAGAGCTGCGAGGCCATCAGCATGGTGTTGGCGCCCACCAGCAGTGTGTGGCCGTCTGGCGCGCCCTTGGCCACCTGGTCCGTGCCGATGTTGCCGCTGGCGCCCGGCACGTTTTGCACCACGACGCTCTGCCCCAGACGCTCGGCGAGTTTGGGCGCGACCGCGCGGGCGATGGTGTCCATACCGGTGCCGGCGGTGAAAGGAACCACCAGTTTCACGCCTTGGGAAGGGAATGTCTGTGCCGATGCCGTTGGTATGGCGCCGGCCAAAAGCATATAAGAAAACAGGGTAAAGGCCATCGAATATATTAAGTTGTTTGCTATTTTTTTCATAGTATTTCAGATTTAATAATTCAGGGCAGGCGCGCCAGTTCGATCATTTTCAGCCGCAATTGTGGCAAGGATTGCAGCATTGCAGCCCGCCCCGCCTCGACCGAGCGCCGACGCGACGAAAAATCGGCGCCCGACGTGCTGGCAAGAGCCGGCCGCACAACCAAGTCGGCTTCCTTGAGTTCGAAGGAATTGATGCTTTTGCCCATGATGGTGAAGGTTTGCAGCAGGATCTGCAAGGTGCTGCTGGGCAAGTTGGCTTCCGGCGCACTGGAGATGTCAACGGCGAGCACCAACTCGGCGCCCATCTGGCGCGCATAACGCACTGGCACCGGCGAGACCAGGCCGCCATCGACGTATTCACGTCCGCCAATGGCGACCGGCTGGAAAACGGCCGGCACGGCGCTGGAGGCCCGCACGGCGGTGCCGGTATCGCCGCGCTGAAACAGGATGCTCTGGCCGCTTTGCAGGTCCGTAGCGACGATACCCAGCGGCATCGGGAAAGTCTCAATAAGTTGACCCCCGACCTGGGCATTGACGTATCTCGCCAGCGCCTCACCGCGCAACATGCCACGGCCAAAGATCGGCAGGCTCCAGTCGGCGATGGTGGCTTCGTCCATGGCCTCGGAAATCTGTTGCAGCTGCGCGCCACTCTTGCCACTGGCGTAAAAGGCGGCGACCAGGCTGCCCGCTGAAGTACCGGTGACGTAGCTGGGTCGCAGGCCGTGTTCCTCCAGCACCTGGATCACCCCCACATGGGCAAAGCCGCGCGCTGCGCCGCCACCCAAGGCCAGGCCAATTCGGGGCGGGCGTTTGGCAATGGCCACGGGCGGTGCGGCCACTGCGGGCGGCGTCGCAGGCAGGGTCGGCACGGGCAACTGCGCGCAACCGGCCAACCCCAACCCCAACCCCATCGCCAACGCCAACGCAAAGCCTAAGCCGATCGCCCGGCGAGCCGCCCCGGCCCGGCCAGGCGCCCACCGTCGTGGCTGACGCAGCGCCAGGTGACGGAGGGCGCCCGCGCAAATCTCATACAAAACCCTTGAGTCTGTCGGAATAGGTTTTACGTATTGAGAATGATTCGCATTTGAGTTATGATCCCACCGTCGATCAATGCTGACATGCCCTTTCAGATTCTTCACTTGGTCCTTTTTTCCATTTTTTCCACTTTTTCAATTTCACCGCCCGACAGGATTCACCATGCCCTTCAAACCCGCCCCGCTCGCCGCCATCTCACTGGCCTTGTTTCAAGTCGCCCTGCCCTTCCTGGCCACCCAAGCGCAGGCCCAGGAGCAGGTGGTGAACCTGTACTCGGCCCGGCACTATTCAACCGATGAAGCCTTGTACAGCAATTTCACCCAACAGACCGGCATCAAGGTCAACCGCGTTGACGCCGACGATGCCGGCATTCTCGCCCGCCTCAAGGCCGAAGGTTCGGCCTCCCCCGCCGACGTGATCTTGCTGGTCGACGCCGCGCGGCTTTACAAAGGTGACGCCGACGGCCTGTTCCAACCGGTCAAATCAAAAGCGCTCGACGATGCCATCCCGGCGCAGTTTCGTGCCGCGCCCGCGGCTGACGGCGGCACGCCGTGGTTTGGGCTCTCGACGCGCGCGCGGGTGGTGGTGTACGACAAGCTCAAGGTCAAGAAGGCTGACGTTGACAGCTACGAAAAACTTGGCGACCCCGTCAACAAGGGCCGTCTGTGCATCCGCTCGGGTTCGCACCCTTACAACCTGAGCCTGTTTGGCTCGGTAACGGAACACCTGGGCGAGGCCCGTGCGCAGGAGTGGCTCAAGGGCATGGTGGCGAATTTCGCCCGCGACCCCAAGGGTGGCGACACCGACCAGATCAAGGGCGTGGCTTCGGGCGAATGCCAGATTGCCGTGGCCAACACCTATTACATCGCACGGATTCTCAAATCCAAAGACCCGGCAGACCAGGCGGTTGCCAGCAAAATCAGCGTGGTGTTTCCGAACCAGTCGAGCTGGGGCACACACGTCAACATCGCCGGTGGCGCGGTCGCCAAATACGCCAAGAACCAGGCCAACGCGGTGAAATTTCTGGAATACCTGGCCAGCCCCGAGGCACAGAATTATTTTGCCGACGGCAACAACGAGTGGCCTGTGGCCAAGGGTGTCGTGGTGAATAACCCGGCCTTGACGGCGATGTCCGCTGACGGTTTCAAAAGCGAGACGATTCCGGTCAGCGTGATCGGGAAAAACCAGGTCAAGGTGCAGCAAATGCTGGACCGCGTCGGCTTCAAATAGGCGTCTCAGTTATCCTTTGCGCGTCGCCAATGCGACCCAAAGGATGTGAAGTGAGAATAGTCAGCTATCTGGTGGTGTTGGTGCTGGTCGTGGCGGTGCTAGTTGTCATTGCCGGTCAGTTGGGAATGTTCAAAGGGGTTGAACCGAAAAACTTGGGCATCTCAGATGGCCGCTTCAAACCCCCGTCAAAAACCCCCAACAGCGTCAGCAGCCAGGCCTTGCTGCATCTGGACCATCCGCAAAAAGATTACGCGGCAATAGAACCGCTTAAATTTACAGGTGATGCGGATTTTGCGATGGAAAAACTGGCAAATATACTTCAAAAATCAGAGCGAACTATTGTTATTACTAGTCGGCCTGATTACATCTACGCTCAGTGCTCCACGGCTTTAATGAAATATACGGACGACGTGGAGTTCTGGCTGGACAAACCAGCCGGCGTGATCCATGCGCGCTCCAGCAGCCGCATGGGCCAGAAGGATTTTGGCGTGAACCGGGCGCGGATAGAAGCCATCCGGGCCCAATTCAACGCCTGATCAACGCCTGATCATTCCTCGGCGGCGGCGGCCTCGGCCGACTCGGGCTTGGCCCGGCCTTCTTTTTTCGGCAAGGGCTGGATGTCCAGCAACACCTCGCCTTGCTCCACGCCTTTCTCGTCGGTGGTGATCTTCATGTCGACCGTGAGGCGGCCGCCTTCGGTCAAACGCCCGAACAGCAACTCGTCGGCCAGGGCGCGGCGGATCGTGTCCTGAATCAGCCTTTGCATCGGGCGCGCGCCCATGAGCGGATCGAAGCCTTTTTTCGCCAGGTGTTTGCGCAAGACATCGGTAAAGGTGACTTCAACCTTCTTGTCGGCCAGTTGCGTCTCCAGTTGCAAGAGGAACTTGTCGACCACCCGCAGGATGACGTTTTCATCGAGCGATTTGAAGCTCACCGTGGCGTCCAGCCGGTTGCGGAACTCGGGCGTGAAGAGGCGTTTGATGTCGGCCGCTTCATCGCCGGCTTCGCGCGGGTTGGTAAAGCCGATCGTCGCCTTGTTCATGGTTTCGGCGCCGGCATTGGTCGTCATGATGATGATGACGTTGCGGAAATCCGCCTTGCGGCCGTTGTTGTCGGTCAGCGTGCCATGGTCCATCACCTGCAGCAGCACGTTGAAGATGGCCGGGTGCGCTTTTTCAATTTCATCGAGCAGCAAGACGCTGTGCGGCTTTTTCGTGATGGCTTCGGTGAGCAGACCGCCCTGGTCAAAACCAACA
>JANNYX010000335.1:0-2476 GCA_031410295.1 Rhodoferax sp. | reverse complement strand
ATCGGCAGCCTGATCGGCGTCGCTCTGGGGGCGAAATTCGGCCGCTGGTTCGCAGCTTTTCTGCGTTCTTTTTTGACCGATACGCGCCGCCTGTTTGTATTGGGTCTGGACGCCTACGTCGTGGTTTACCTGGTGTTCGCCCTGTTCCCGTTTGACTTTCTGCTGTCGTGGGACGAAATTGCCGACAAGGTCAACTCTGACCTGTGGGGCTGGCTGGTGGCGGGCGCAGGCGCGCAAAAACCCGTCACGGTGCTGATCAAGGGCATCGCCGAAGCCGCATTGACAGTGCCGTTTGGCGTGCTGCTGGCGCGCCTGGCCGGTGCGCGCCAGCCGGGCTACGCGTTGGCGGCGTTCATCGGCCTGCTGCTGGGCGGTTGTGTCGAGGTGGCGCAGTTTTTTGTCGGCTCGGGGGTGTCCCAGGGGTTGTCGGTTTTGACCCGCATTGCCGGCGTGTGCGCGGGCCTGGCGCTGGTCCGGTACGCCACCCGGCATGCGCGTTTGATGTCTTCGGTGGACGCCGCCCGGCTGGCGCGCCGCGTGGGGCCGTATCTGGCCGTTCCCTACCTGGTCGTTTTGTTGCAGATCAACGGCTGGATCACGCCACGCTGGCACGGTCTGCAGGCGGCGAAGCGGCAGTTGGCCGAGGTCAACTTTCTGCCTTTTTATTACCACTACTTCACCACCGAAGCCATTGCCCTCTTCAGCCTGGCAGCGGTCACCCTGTCTTACCTCCCCGTGGGTGGGCTGGCTTGGGCTTACGGGCGGTCGGCGGGCGTTGCGGCAGGCCTGGCGATCCTGTTGGCAGGCGGGGTGGAAACCGGCAAACTGTTCATTGTCGGGGCGCATCCGGACCCCACCAATATGCTGATTGCCGGCGTGGCGGTGTGGATCACCGTCAGCATCTTGCAGTTGTTCGAAAGGGGGAAACGCCCGGCCGCAGGATTGGCAACAGACCCGGGAGCTCCATCGGCCTGGCGCCCTGCCGCGCCTGGTCCCCTGAGGCTCAAGATTCCGGCGGAATCTCGCCTGCCGGGCCAGCTTTCCTGGCTGGGACTGGCGCTTTGCACCGCCCTGGTGACCGCCTGGCTGATGGCTTTCCCGACGCTGCGCCTGCTCGTCGCCGTGGTGCTTGGCGCCAGTTGCGTCGCCGTCTGGCGCCAACCGCGTCTGGCCTTCGCCATCCTTCCGGCCGCCTTGCCGGTGTTTGACCTGGCCCCCTGGAGCGGGCGTTTCTTTTTTGACGAATTTGACGTGCTGGTGCTGCTGCTTTTGGCCGTCGCCTATGCGCGCGCACCCCGCCCTGCCGCAGCGCCCGGCAGTGGCGGCCACAGGCAGGCACGCCGGCTGCGCACGCCTGGGGACCTGTTCCTGCTATTTTCGGTGGCTCTGCTGGCGCTGAGTTTTGCCATCAGCACGGTGCGCGGTCTGCTGCCTTTTACGCTGCCCGCATCGCTGCCATTTGCATGGCCCGATGCGAATGCCTTCAACAACTATTTCAGCAACTTCAACGCGCTGCGCGTCGCCAAGGGCGCCTTGTGGGCGTTGCTGTTGTGGCGCTTGTCGCGGCGTTTTTTAACGACGGGCGTAACGAAGGGCGTAACGACGGGCACTGACGTGCGGCGGTATTTCTCCTGGGGCATGACGGCCGGTTTGGCACTCACGGTGGTGTGGATTCTCTGGGAGCGGGCCGCGTTTCCAGGTCTGCTTGATTTCACCCAGGACTACCGTGTTACCGGGCCGTTTTCGGTGACGCACACCGGCGGCGCCTACATCGACTGTTTTCTCGCTGCGGCCATTCCATTTTTGCTGGTTCAAACGATTGAGCAGCGCCGCTGGGTCTTCAAACTGGCCGGTGTGGTGCTGGTTCTTGCCAGTACCTACGCGCTGGTGCTCACCTATTCGCGCGGCGGTTACCTGGCTTTCGCCGTGGCGGTGGCGGTGCTCCTGCTGGCGATGTTGTCCAAGTCCGTGGTGGGCCAGCGCGGATCACAAAAAAGCCAGGGTTTGAAGAGATATCGAGATGGTCTGATCCTCGGCGGGCTGGGCCTGGCGATGCTGCTGGTCGCGCTGCCAGTGTTCAAGAGCGGCTTTATGCAGTCACGCCTGGCCACAGTCGGCGCTGACTTTGACGTGCGCAAGGCGCATTGGGCCGATGCCTTGGCGATCCGCGACCCCGGCCTTTTGACCGCGCTCTTCGGCATGGGCGTGGGCCAGTTTCCCCAAACAAAATACTGGCGCAGCACGCTGCACCCCAAAATTGCCACTTACCGGCTGATGTCGGAGCAACAGGGCGGCAAAACCAACACCTTCTTGCGCCTGGACGCGGGCGAACCCATTGGGGTTGAGCAATTCGTGGCGATCGAGCCCGGGCAGAACTATGTGCTCAAGTTTGACGTGCGCCCCAGCCATGCCAACACCCAAGTGGTGGTGCCAATTTGCGAAAAATGGTTGTTGACCTCAGCCAGGTGCATCACGC
>JANNYX010000334.1:0-5057 GCA_031410295.1 Rhodoferax sp. | reverse complement strand
TGCCTCAAAAAGCCAATGATCTGCTCTTCGCTGTATTTGCTGATTCTCATGTCCGTCATTCTCCTGGGTGACGGACTTCTTGGAATTTAGATTGGTACGGCTGGATGGGGGCAGGTCAGTTTGAGCACCGCATTGAGGTCGCGGTTGACTTTGGCCACGATGTCTGCGGGTGCGCCTGCTGGCGCAAACAGGCCGTTCCAACCCGAATAGTCAAAACCGCTGAAAGTCTCAGACAGCGATGGCACACCCGGCAGGTTGGCGACCCGTTCTGCCGTGCTCACCGCCAACGCCACCAACTGCCCGTTCTTGATGTAACTCGCCAACGCCGCATCGGGCAGGCAGATCAGGGGCACGCGCCCGCCGAGCACGTCCTGAATGGCGTCGGTGGCTTTGGTGTAGGGCACCTGGTTCAACGTGACACCACCCATGGCCGCGACGCTGCTGGCCAGCATGCCGGCGAAGGTCTTGGGACCCTCCGAGGCGATGGCAACCGTGCCCGGTTGCGCCTTGGCCTGGGCCAACGCCTCGGCCAGCGTTTTCAGCCCCGAGCTGGTACTGGCAGCGATCACAAACGGGCTGCGTCCGACCAGTGTGACCGGTACAAAATCTTTGTCCGGGTCGTAGGGTAAATTTTTGAAGGTGAAAACGTTGGTCACCATCGCCGCAGTGGTGGCGTAGAAGAACGTGTAGCCATCAGGCGGGGAGCGCGCCGCGGCCTGCGCGCCAATAACGTTTTGGCCACCCGGCCGGTTTTCCACCACTACCGGCTGGCCCCAGGTGCGAGACAGCTGCTCGGCAACATACCGCGCCAAAATATCCGGCCCGGCACCAGCGGGCTGCGAGACGATCCACTTCACCGGGCGTTGCGGCCAACTGCCAGCGGTTTGCGCCGATGCATCAATTGCTATATTTAATATAGCAAACAAACCAATATATATGACGGCCTTTCTACGATTTTTCTTGATACTCTGGAACATGACGCTCTCCGCTTAGTGTGGGACGGTGTTGGATAACGCCGCCATGGTTGTCGCCGCTGGACCGGCTGCCGGGTTCAATTGCCGACTCCCGCATCCGGCGAATTGTTGCATCAGGTCTTTGATGTCTTCGTCCAACATCGGCGCGCTGTTGGCAGCGGCGTACACGCAGTGATCCGGGCGGACGATGGCCGCCTGCGCGTCCATGCGAGACCACCAGGCCGACACCACCCCGTCGAATTCCTGCACCGCATTGTTGAGGCTTTGCGCCTGGTTCACATCACCCGCACCCACTACCACCACCGGCGTTATCCAGGCTGGCAACCTCGGCGCCCACGCCGCTGCGACACTCGACATCAACAGGCGCCAGCCAGTGCCTGTCACGTTGTCCAGCCGGGCTTTGCCACCGGCGTGAAGCACCCAGGGCTGCGGAAACGGCGTGCCGACTGCGCGGTGAGGCCGCAGCGAAAGAAAGCCATTGACCAACGCCGGTTGCACGTTTTGCCGGGGCACGGACTTCACCACACCGCCGCATTCTTCGAGCAAACGGGCGTCACGCGCGCGCGCCTTGGCAATGTCGCGTTCACCCACCAGCTCACCGATGCCTTTGATGCGGGTTGTGAGTTCAATCACGTGGGCTTTGCGTTCGGTTTCGTAACTGTCCAGAAAACCTGCTGGCGATTCACCGCGCAAAACCGAGCCGAGTTTCCAGCCAAGGTTGGCCACGTCGCGAATTCCCTGGCACATGCCTTGCCCCAAAAACGGCGGCTGTTGGTGCGCGGCATCCCCGGCCAGGAAGACACGACCGACGCGCCAGCGCTGCGCCACCAGGGCATGAAAACGGTAGCTGGCCTGGCGCCACAACCTGCCGTCTTGCGGCGAAAGCCAGCGCTACAGCAGCCGCCACGTGCCTTCGGGCGTCGCCAGGTCTTGAGGATCTTCCCCCTCATTGATGGCGATCTCCCAGCGCCGGTGGTTTTTCGGACCAATGAGAAAGGTGCTGGGCCGCTGCGGTTCACAATATTGCACGCTGGTTTGCGGCAGCCGGGCCAGGCCCACTTCATTCACCAGCACGTCAACCACCAGCCAGGCTTGATCGAAGCCCAGATCGAGCAGGCCGATACCCAGGGCATTGCGCACGGTGCTGGTGGCGCCGTCGCAGGCGACAAGGTAGCGGGCTCTTGCCTGATTTCTCGAATTGTCCGGCTGGCGCAAGTGAAGCGTCACACCCTGCTCGTCATGGAGAATGCCAGTCAATTCACAGCCCAGCGCGGCTTCCACCGTTGGCAGGCCTTGCACCTTGGCCCGCAAGATGCGCTCCACGGGCGGCTGGCTGAACACCATGGAAGGCTCAAAAGCCAGCGGGTACGGCGGCGCCGCCGTGCTAAAGCGTTTGATCAATTGGCCGTCAACGCCGTAGAACTCGGACGGCGTGAACGGCTCAGCGAAGTTCAATACCCCGGCATCGACGCCAAGCTGTTGAAACACGCGCATGATTTCGTGGTCCAGCGCAAACGCGCGCGGCATCTCGTAGACATCGTGCGTTTTGTCGCACACCAAAACGCTCAGGCCCTGGGCACCCAACAGTGCCGCGGCAACAGCGCCAGCCGGGCCGTAGCCGACGATGGCAACGTCAAATAGTTTGTCCATGGATAGCGGCGCCGGC
Source organism: Rhodoferax sp. (assembly GCA_031410295.1). GTDB lineage: Bacteria > Pseudomonadota > Gammaproteobacteria > Burkholderiales > Burkholderiaceae_C > JANYCG01. The sequence continues at coordinate 2,417 of JANNYX010000334.1, read as the reverse complement.
GGGCCTGTGCTCATCAGGCGACCAGGACGTTGGTGAAAGAAATTTGCCGCTGCGCCGCCTTCAACCGCGGCGACGGCGGCGGCGAAATGCCCCACTGGTCGACGCGGCCGGGCGGCCATTTCCAGTCGTCCGGGCCACCGGCCACATAGCTGTTGTCGATTTGTTCAACATCGGCCGTGTACTCGATGACAAATCCGCCCGGGCCAATGAAATAGTTGAAAGTGTTGTCACCGGGGCCATGGCGCCCGGGACCCCATTCGATGGCAAACCCGGCGTCTTTCATGCGCCCGCCGCCCTGCATGACCGACTCCAGGCTGGGCATGACAAAGGCAATGTGGTTCAGGCAGTCGTTGTCGGCGTCTGCCAGCGCGACGCTGTGGTGGTCGCCCAGGCCGGCCTGCGGAATGCGGATGAAGGCCATGATGCGGGTGCGGTCCGACAGTTTGAAGCCCAGGGCATTTTCATAAAAGGGCAAGCCGGCGGCCACGTCATGGCTGTTCAGCACCGCGTGAGCCAGACGGATCGGTTTGTCTTTGTGGGCTGCGGCTTCGGCATGGCGCAGGTCAGCCCAGACAAAACGCAGGATCCGGCCCTGCGGGTCGCGCACCACCACAGCTTCACCGCCGCCGGGTTCCTTCACGGTTGCGCGCTCGGCAAGCAGGGTCCCCCCATGTTTCAGCGCCCGTGCGGCGATTTCGTCCAGCGCTTGTGACGATGCCGCACAAAAAGTCACCATGCGGATCTCGCTTTGCGCGCTTGGGTGCAAGGACAACACATGGTGGTCCACGCCGGTACCGCGCATGTACACGCTGGCACCCTGCCGGGCGGCAACGGACAGATTCCAGGTACCGGTGTAAAACGCTTCGGCTGCCGCCACGTCAGGCAGGCCGATTTCCACGCTGCGCAGTGACGTCACCAGAGCGGTATTTGACGTTGCCATATCACTTTGCCCGTTCATTCTGGTTTCAGTCCAGCCACACTGATGGCCTTGCGGTTTTGCTCGATGTCGCGCATTGCCATGGCCCGGTATTCGTCAGCAGAGCTTGCAATCGGCACGGCGCCGTTGGCGTCAAAGGCTTCACGCAGGGCCGCTTGCTGCATCGCCAATTGCCATGCTTTGCGCAATTTGTCTGCCACGGCCAGCGGCACGCCTTTGGGCGCCATCAAGCCGATCCAGCTGCCGTATTCGAAACCTGCAATGCTGTCGGCAATGGCGGGCACGTTTCCCAATGGCCTCGTGCCTTTGGCCAGACTGTGGCCCAACACCCGCAAACGCCCGCCCTTGACCAAGGCCATGGCGGCAGGCGCGGGTGTCAGCGTCCAATGGGTTTCCCCGGATACGACCGACGCCACCGACTGGCTGCCGCCTTTGTACGGCACGTGCAACGATTCAAAACCCGCCGCCACCGTCAACGCAACACCGGCCAGGTGGCTGGCCGAGCCTGGCCCGGCCGACGCCATATTGGTCTTGCCGGGGTTGGCCTTGGCGAAAGCAATGAGGTCGGCGATGGTTTCCACCTTCAGCGCCGGGTTGCACACCAGCACGCTGGGCAACATGGCGACCAGGGTGATAAAATCAAAATCCTTGAGCGGGTCATAGGTTATGCCTTTTTGCAGCAGCGGGGCCACCGTCATGGCGCTGCTGGAGGCGACGATCAGGCTGTAACCATCGGGCGCGGAGGTCTTGCCTGCATCAACACCCAGGGCGCCTGAGGCTCCGGCCTTGTTTTCCACAAAGTTTTTCACACCGGCGCCAGCCAGTTGGGCCCCCACGATTCTGCCAACGGTGTCGACCGAACTGCCCGGCGCGTTGGCGACGATCAACTTCACCGGTCGCGACGGAAAGTCTGCCTCCTGCGCACGGACCCATGCCGGCATCAGCGCTGCGACCGACAGCGTTTGCGTGAACCGGCGGCGTGTGAACCGAGTTTTCATGACGACATTCCCAAAAATCGCCTGGCGTTCTGATGCACAAGCATCTGGATTGTCGCGCTGTCAAAACCGGCGCGTTCGATGGCGGCAACCGGCGCGTTTTCACAAAAATTGAACGGGTAGTCGGTGCCAATCATCAGCTGCGTGGCGCCAAAACGGGCCACGAGGTGCTGCAACGTGGGCCCATCGAACACCAGCGTGTCGTAGAACAACTGGCGCGCCTGGGCCACGGGCGACGTGGCGACGGCCTGTTTCAATGCCGGAAAGACGCCCCAACCCTGCTGCAGGCGCGGCAACAACATCGCCAGTGTGCCGCCGCCGTGGCTGAAGGCGATGCGCAATTTGGGTCGGCGCACCATCAGGTTGGAGGTGATGGCCGAAGCGGCCGCCAGGCCCACGTCGCTGGGGTAACCCAGCACCTGCTCCAGAGGCGCCGGGCCGACCAGGCGGTCCATGCCTGCAGGCCGCAGGGCATGCACAAACAC
>JANNYX010000333.1:0-4929 GCA_031410295.1 Rhodoferax sp. | reverse complement strand
CTTCGTAAATGCTTCGACCGTAGATTCCCAGGCGCCCACATTGCCCACGGATGCGTAAAAGGTGTAACCCAGCGCAGCCTGCTCGCCGATCCACTTGACGTGGTCACGTGTGGGGCCGCAGCCGGCGATGACTTTGAAGCCTTCTTTGTGCAGGCGCTGGCAAATGGCGGTTCCAATGCCACCCATGCCACCAGTGACGTAGGCTACTTTTTGATTCATTGCGATCTCCTCTTTGGTTTTACTTGCTGAAAATTGAAAGCGCGCTTGAATCAGCGCTCAATGGCGAGAGACACACCCATGCCACCGCCGATGCACAGCGCCGCAACACCCTTCTTCGCGTTGCGTCGCTGCATTTCGTGCAGCAGAGTGACCAGGATACGGCAGCCGGATGCTCCGATCGGGTGACCGATGGCAATCGCGCCGCCGTTCACGTTCACACGGGCCGGGTCAATGCCCAGTTCCTTGTTCACTGCGCAGGCCTGTGCGGCAAAAGCTTCGTTCAGTTCAAACAAGTCCACGTCAGCGGCGTTCCAGCCGGCGCGCGTGAGCGCCTTGCGGGTAGCCGAGACCGGGCCCATGCCCATGGTGGCCGGATCCAGCCCAGTGGTGCCAAAAGCGGCGATGCGCGCCAGCGGCTTGAGCCCCATTGATGCAGCCGTTTTGGCGCTCATCACCACCACTGCGGCGGCGCCGTCGTTCAGGCCTGAAGCGTTGCCTGCGGTCACGCTGCCGGCCTTGTCAAACGCAGGGCGCAGGCCAGCCAGGCCTTCGGCGCTGGTTTTTTTATTAATGAACTCGTCGGCGTTGAAGAGGATCGGGTCGCCCTTCTTCTGCGCCAGCGACACGGCGATGATCTCGTCGACAAATTTGCCGGCGGCTTGTGCAGCAGCGGCCTTGGTCTGGCTGCCCAGTGCCAGTGCGTCCTGCATGTCGCGGCTGATGGCATACGCCTTGGCCACGTTTTCAGCCGTGACGCCCATGTGGTATTGGTTGTAGACATCCCACAGGCCGTCCACAATCATTGAATCAATCATTTTCCAGTCGCCCATGCGTTGTCCATCGCGGCTATTGAGCAGGACGTGCGGCGAGGCGCTCATGTTTTCCTGGCCCCCGGCCACGACGATTTCGCTGTCCCCCCAAGCGACGGATTGCGCTGCCAGCATCACGGCTTTTAAACCGGAGCCGCACACAGCATTGATGGTCAGTGCCGGCGTTTCTTTGGCAACACCGGCCTTGAGTGCCGCCTGACGCGCCGGGTTCTGCCCGGCGCCGGCTGCCAGCACCTGGCCCATGATGACTTCACCAACTTGAGCGGGATCCAGTTTGGCGCGGGCAATGGCTTCCTTGATGACGATGCTGCCGAGTTCTGTGGCGGCGGTTTTGGCGAGTGAGCCGCCAAATTTGCCAACGGCGGTGCGAGCGGCTGAAACGATGACGATGTCTTCCATAGATGACTCCTGAATAAACTGTTGAATTGTTGAATTATTGAATTGTTGAATTGGGACCGAAATTCAGGCCTTGGCTTTTACATAGCGGCCGGGCGCAGCCTCCAAGGCCTTGTATTTAACCTTGCCTGTGGAATTTCCATAAGACTTGGGCGCGGCGACCTGCTTGCCCGCCTGGGCTTTGAGCCAGAGGTACCAATCGGTCCACCAGCTGCCCGGGTGTTCCTTGGCCGAAGCAATCCAGTTGTCGACATCGGCGGGAAATTTGTTGTCAGGGCCGATCCAATGGCTGCGCTTGTTTTTGGCGGGCGGGTTGATGACACCGGCAATGTGACCCGAGGCACCCATCGCAAAACGTTTCTTGCCCGGAAACAATTGTGTGGACCCGTAGGCGCCGCCAATCGGTACGATGTGGTCTTCGCGCGAGCCGTAGATATACACCGGTATATCAATTTTGCGCAGGTCAATTTTTTCACCGCAGACGGTGACCTTGCCCGGCTTGATCAGATTGTTCTCAAGGTAGGTGTTGCGCAGGTACCAGACATTCAGTGGTCCCGGCAAATTGGTGGAGTCGCTGTTCCAGTACAGAAGGTCAAAGGGCGGCGGCGTTTCGCCCTTCAAATAGTTGCCCACCACATAGTTCCAGACCAGGTCGTTGGGTCGCAAAAACGAAAACGTGGAGGCCAGGTCGCTGCCTTTCATGAGGCCGCCCTTGCCCATTTCCTGCTCGCGGTACTTCACAAAGGCCTCGTCGATGAATACGTCCAGGATTCCAGTGTCTGAGAAATCCAGCAAGGTGGTCAGTAGCGTCAGGCTGGCGACTGGTTTTTCTTTGCGCGCTGCCAACACCGCCAGCGCGGTCGTCAAAATGGTGCCGCCAACACAAAAACCCAGGGCGTTGATGGTTTTGGCTCCCGTGATTTCCTGCGTGACCGCGATGGCTTTGAGCGCCGCGTGTTCTATGTAGTCGTCCCAGGTTTTGTTGCCCAGCGACGCGTCCGGGTTGCGCCAGCTCACCACAAAGGTGTGGTGCCCCTGCGCCACCAAATGGCGAACGAATGAGTTCTCAGGCTGCAAATCCAGAATGTAGAACTTGTTGATGCACGGCGGCACCAGCAAGAACGGTTTTTCAAACACCTTGGCGGTCAGTGGTTTGTATTCAATCAGCTGGAACAGTTCGTTTTCAAACACTACCGCACCTTCGGTGGTGGCGACGTTTTTGCCCACCTCAAACAGACTTTCGTCAGTCATCGACACATGGCCCTGGCGGATGTCCTGCAGCAGATTCTGCATGCCCTTGGCGATGCTTTCACCTTTGGTTTCGATGGCTTTCTTCTGCGCATCAACGTTGAACGCCAGGAAATTGCTGGGTGCCGACGCGGCCATCCACTGCTCAACGCCAAAGCGGATCCGTGCGCGGGTTTTCGCGTCGGCATCGACGGCGTCAGCCAGCCCCATCAAGGTTCGCGCGTTTAGAAGGTACACCTCGGCGGTCATCCCCGCCACCGGGTTGACCGTCCAGGCCTCGCCCGAAAATCGCTTGTCTGCTACGGGCTTTGCATCCGCTCCGGACGTGCCACTCAGCGCCTTCGTCCACAAATCCATGGCATCCTGCAGGTACTGCTGCTGCAGGGACTGCAATTTGTCCGCAGAAAACTTTAACGGCGGTGGCGCCGGCACCGTGCCCGGCATTTTGATGGCGCCCAGGTCAAGCGCTTGGAACGACTGCAGCGCCTTGCTCCAGCTGTCGCTGAAAGACTGCTGCAAATTCTGCTGGATTTGCTGGGACGATTGCGCCCAAAATTCCGGGGTATGCTGATTCACCTTGTCTCCTCTCGCACTCTGTGTTGCGGATGAATAATTGGTATAAACCCTAGTATCGCAGAGAAACTCCGCACGTCAATGATATTGTTGAAATAAGCATATGTACATCGTCCCGATTGCATGGCTCTATGTTGCCATGATGATGGCCGTCGCCGAGGCCACCAACAGCAATGGCAACTTGCTGGGTGCGGTCATTACTTTTGTACTTTATGGGCTTGCGCCCGTGGCGCTGGTGCTTTATATCTTCGGCACGCCGGCACGCAAACGGGCGATCAAGGCGCGCGAGGCGCTGGCTGAAATACCGCCTGCGCCAGATGGAAGCGCAAATGCCAATGACGCGTTGCCCTCACTCGATCCAGATGCAGGCAGCCATGCGCCCGCTGCTCCCCAAAGCCAGGTGGTCGCGCCGGTGCGAAAAAAACCGTGATGGGTTGGCAACGGTGCACCAGGCTTGGCTGCCGTCATTGCCGTAAATCTGCGCCACGCCCAGACCGTTGAGGCGCTGGCGCGCAAGACCCGGCAGGTCGGCCAGCCATTTGCCTGCGCCGGCGTCGTGAAACAGGGTGCCCGAGCGCGGATCGAGTGCCACAAAGGCGTCACGAACCTCATCGCCCACCTCAAAATTGTTGGCGCCAATACACGGCCCAAACCAGATAAACACTTCATTTGCTACATCTTTTATAGCAATACCTTCAAGGTTTGTGACGGCCAGATCCCTGATTTTCTTATAACATTTTTCCAACACCCCGCAGGGGCCATCAGGCGACGCTTCTCCCAGCAAGCCGCGCCAACCGGCATGGGCGGCGCCCACAACCGTGCCCAGGCGATCGGCAAACAGCACCGGCAGGCAGTCCGCAACCATGATGGTGCAGGCCACGCCCGGCGTTCGGGTTATGCAGGCGTCAGCCACCGTGTGGTTGGGCGTTCCGCGGGTCAACGTGACCCCATCAAACTTGTGCACCTGGTTCAAAAACACCGGCCGGGCGCCAATTTGCCGGGTGAAATTGGCGCGGTTCGCTACAACGTCACCGGCAACGTCGCCGACATGGTCACCCAGATTCAGTTTGTCAAAAGGCGGCTTGGACACGCCCCCCGCGCGCGTTGAGAAGATCGCGCCCAGCCAGGGTGGCGCGGGCCAGTCCGGGACGATCCAGTCAGGGTTCATCGCAGCCCTCAGGCTTCGTTGTCCGGGCAGCGCGACGGCTGCGCCGCCTGGAACGCCTCAAGTTTCATGCAGGCGTCAAACGCCGCTATGGTGCGGGGCAAGCCGTCCAGAGGCGTCTTGAAGCGTTGCGCATTGAAGATTTGCGGCACCAGACAACAATCGGCCAAGGTTGGCGCGCTTCCAAAACAATAACTTCCTGCGCCCGAAATTGGCTGGGTTGAGGCCAACTGGCGCTCAAAACTCTCCAGCCCCTCGCGCGTCCAATGGCGGTACCAGGTGTTTTTGGCGTCGTCATTCACGCCGAGTTGTTTGGTCAAATATTTCAGCACGCGCAAGTTGTTGAGCGGGTGAATCTCGCAGGCGATCGACTGCGCCAGGGCGCGCACCTGGGCGCGGGCGACCAGGTCTTGAGGCACCAATCTGGGGGCGGGAAATTTCTCGTCAAGGTATTCGATGATGGCCAGTGACTGCGACAGGCGCTGGCCATCAATTTCC
>JANNYX010000332.1:0-4280 GCA_031410295.1 Rhodoferax sp. | reverse complement strand
CCGATGAAGGCAGCGTGGTGCTCATCCCGCGGGAAGGCGGCTACCTCGTCCGAATCTACGTCGAGCTTGACAAGCTCAGTGTGAACGAACGCGTGGCGGCCCGCAACATCAGTATCGAGCAACTGATCGCAGCGGCCCAGCGGATCTTTCACCCCTACAGCCTGGACGTCAAGGAGGTGGCGTGGTGGTCGGTCTATGAAATCGGCCAGCGGCTGTGCGACCGGTTTGATGACGTCGAGGCCGACCAGATCGATACGTGCGTGCCGCGCGTTTTCATTGCCGGCGACGCCTGCCACACCCACAGCCCGAAAGCGGGCCAGGGCATGAACGTTTCCATGCAGGACAGCTTCAACCTGGGCTGGAAGCTTGCGGCGGTGCTGCGGGGGCGCTGCCCGCCGAGCTTGCTCCATACCTATTCCGCCGAGCGGCAGGCGGTGGCCAAGGTGCTGATTGACTTCGACCGCGAATGGGCCGCGATGCTCAGCGCGCCGTTGAAGAAACCCGCTGATGCGGCCCGCACCGACATTGAAGCGGGCGCCGAAACGGGCATAGACCCGGCCGAGGTGCAGCGCTACTTCGCGCAGCATGGCCGCTACACCGCCGGCACCGCGACGCACTATAAACCTGCGCTGCTTACCGGCCCGTCCACCCACCAACATTTGGCCCAGGGACTGACGATCGGCACCCGTTTCCACTCCACACTGGTCATACGTGTGGGTGATGGTAAAACCATGCAGTTGGGCGAGGCATTGGCGGCGGATGGGCGCTGGCGACTGATCGCCTTTGCGGGCCAAACCCAGGACCAAGCTGATCGCGATTGCACCGGGCCTTCATCGCCCATTGGCAGGCTGTGCCGCCACCTTGGCGAATCGCCCCAATCCCCGCTCAGGCGCTACACACCGGCAGGCGCTGACTTGGACGCCGTCTTCGACGTGCGGGCGGTGTTTCAGCAGAGCCACCATCAACTCCCCATCACCGCCATGCCCGAACTGCTGTTCCCGCGCAAAGGGCGCTACGGGTTGCGCGACTATGAGAAAGCGTTCTGCGCGCTGGCTGAAACGGGCCAAAACCCGAGCCAAAACATTTACACCCTGCGCCGCGTCGACCGCAAGCAGGGCTGCCTGATGGTGGTGCGGCCCGACCAATACATCGCGCACATAATGCCGCTGGAGGCGACTGATGTGCTGGCCGCGTTTTTCGGCGGGTTCATGCTGGATGCCAAAACCCAACCGACATTTAGACAATAGTCTGGCCACGTCATCCCGGCTTGGGATTTTTTGTTTCTGCTCCCCCGCGCACCAATTCAACCCATTTACAAAGAGAGACTCCATGAAATTATTCACACGCTCAAGGTTCATCCAATCACTGTTGGCCGCGACGGCCTTGACGGTGTTCGGCCCGCCGATATTGGCACAAAGCAATTTTCCAAATAAGCCGGTCACCGTCATTACGGCTTTTCCTGCTGGCAGCGGCCCTGATTCCGTGATCCGCCAGGTTGGCGACAAGCTGTCCAAACTCTGGAACCAGCCGGTTCTGGTTCAGAACAAACCCGGAGGCGGTGGTTTCATCGCGATCGAAGCGGCGAAAAACGCCGCACCTGACGGTTACACGCTGCTTCAGCTGGACGGTGAACATCTGGGCGCCTTGCCCGTGCTTTACAAATCCAAAAACTTTGTTCCGCTGAACAACTTCGACCCGGTGGCAACGATTTTCAGGACATCTTTTCTGGTGGCCGTGCCCACCGATTCGAAGTGGAAAAACATGAAGGACCTGATTGACGCTGCCAAAGCGTCGCCGGGCAAGGTGAACTTTGGCTCATGGGGCATCGGCAGCCCCGGCCACATGGGGGGCGAACAGCTTGAGCTGTTGACGGGCATCGAGATGACCCACGTGGCCTACCGCGAGATGGGGCAGTTGTTCACCTCGGTGGGTTCCGGCGAATTGCAATGGAGTTTTGGCTCGATTCCATCCAGCGCCGGTATTTTCAAGGCGGGCAAACTGCGCTACATCGCAGTGGCAGCGCCCAAACGCCTGCCACAAATGCCAGACGTGCCCACGGTGGCCGAGGCCGGCGGCCCTGCCGGTTTTGAGGTCACCTCGTTTGTGGCACTGGTGTCACCCAAAGGCTTGTCCAAAGACCTTCAAACCAAGATCAGCGCGGATGTGGCCAAAGTCCTCGCGGACCCGGAAGTCAAGGCGAAGTTCGACACCTTTGCATTTGAGCCCATCAGCTGGTCGCCGGAAGAAATCCGCAGTGCCACGGACGCCAAGTACAAAATCTACGACCAATTGGCCAAACGTAAAAACATCAGCCTGGATTAAGTTGGACTGACCTCGACCGACCTTGTTCGACTTATACCGAACCGAACGGAAACTGCACCATGAACGAACTGGGCCGCATGGAAGACCTGCCAGCCGACTACGTGGCTGAGCTCAAAAGCCTGAACCTGATGCCCTTGTGGCCCAACCTGCGGGCGGTGTTGCCGCCCGGGAAACCCCGGCCCAGCACCCAGGCCACACACTGGCCCTACGCTTCGATCCGCCCCCTGCTGCTCAAGGCTGGCGAACTCACGCCGATTGAAAAAGCCGAGCGCCGTGTGCTGGTGCTGGCCAACCCCGGCCACACGCTGGAGAAAATGCAGGCCAGCGCTGCCATGTATTTAGGCATGCAATTGCTGCTGCCTGGCGAGTGGGCGCCGTCGCACCGGCACACACCCAATGCGGTGCGCATGGTGGTGGAGGGCGAGGGCGCCTGGAGCACGGTGGAGGGTGAAAAATGCCCGATGCTGCGTGGCGACTTGATTCTTACCCCCACCGGTTTGTGGCACGAACACGGCCACGATGGTGACCAGCCCGTGATCTGGCTGGATGTGCTGGATTTGCCGCTGGTGTATTACATGGAAGCCAGTTACCACGTGGACGGCGGCCGCCAGACGTCGAGGCAAGATCACGGCGAGCGGCGTTACGCACGTGGCGGCCTAGTGCCCACGCCGGTGTTTGAGCGCTCGCGCAAGGCCTACCCGATGCTGCGTTACCCGTGGGTTGACGCGCGTGCAGCGCTGGAGTCGCTGGCGGCGGATCAGCCCGGACTCGATTGTGTTCAGGTGACCTACAGCAACCCCGAAACCGGCGGCCATGCCGAGAACATTCTCGGTTTTTACGCCTTGATGTTGCGGCCGGGGCAGACACTCAAATTGCCGGCACGCAGCCCCGCAACAGTCTTCCACGTGATTGAAGGCGGCGCAACAGTGATGGTTGAAGAAAAAACCTTCCGCATGGATGAGGCCGACACTTGCTGCGCGCCGGGTTACACGCCCATCAGCCTGGCCAATCTTTCCGGCGCCCTGCCGGCCTTTCTTTTTATTGCGGACGAAACCCCGCTGCACAAAAAGCTGGGTGTTTTTGAAACCCGACCTTAAAACCCTCTGCCGATAGACCTGGAGGAATCGTCCGTTTTCTGCGGGATGGACATATCGGAGGCATCAGTGATATCGTAATACACGTCGCGCCGGCTGACTGACGCCGCCGTCGCTGCGGCAGAACCAACAACCACCCTAACCTTAAGGAGACTGACATGGCTACCAATCCGCTAAACCCGTTTGGCGACGTCACCAAGATGCTGGAAAAATTCAAAGTGCCAGGCGTTGACATGACCGCCATCATTGAAGCCAGGCGCAAAGACATCGAGGCCGTGGTCGAATCCAACAAGGCTGCCATGGAAGCCATGCAAGCCATGGCCCGCAAGCAGGCTGAAATGCTGACCGCTGCCATGCAGGAACTTCAGGCCAACGCAAAGGGCATGGCCAGCAGCATGGGCGACCCCGCCAAACAGGCCGAAATTGCCAAGAAGGCCTATTCCAAGGCGCTGGCCGACGTGAAAGACCTGGCGGACATGGCCCGCAAGTCCCAAACCGATTCCATGGCAAGCATTACCAAGCGTGCCAATGAGCACATGGAAGAAATCAAGAAGATGATGAAGCCGAAATAGCGTTTTGGCGCCATCCATGTCCGCCGCATGCTGTGGCGCCAGACACTATTCAAAGATGGACGTAAGATGAGGCTGTGGCCGTCGTTATATTTAGATAGTTTGCTATATAAACAATACTAATTGCCGCTCACGCGGCAATGCGCTGGCGTCCTTGGCGCCGCCATGTTTGACGTGCTGCCACGCTTGTTGTCGGGTTTTGGCCTGACGCACCCCCAGGTAAAGCTGGTGTTGCACCATGATCCGACGCCGGCCCAGGTGACCGCGCTGCGCCAGGGTCGCGTGGTGTTGGTGT
>JANNYX010000331.1:0-7332 GCA_031410295.1 Rhodoferax sp. | reverse complement strand
GTCTGGCTGAACGGCATGGAAGTCACGCAGTTCACGTATTTTCAGCAAGTCGGCGGCATCGATTGCCGGCCCATCACCGGCGAGATTACCTACGGCCTGGAGCGGCTGGCCATGTACATCCAGGATGTGGAAAACATCAAGGACATCGTCTGGACCGAAGGCCCGGGGCGTGAACGGCTCACCTACGGCGACGTGTATCTGCAAAACGAAAAAGAACAATCGGCCTACAACTTCGAACACTCCGATGCCGAGTTTCTGTTCACCGCTTTTACCGCGCACGAAAAACAGGCCAAACACCTGATCGCACAGCAACTCGCGTTGCCGGCGTACGAGCAGGTGCTCAAGAGCGCCCACAGCTTCAACCTGCTGGACGCGCGCGGGGTCATCAGCGTCACCGAACGCGCCGCCTACATCGGTCGTATCCGCAACCTGGCCCGCAGCGTGGCGCAGAGTTATTTTGAGTCGCGCGAGCGGCTCGGCTTCCCGCTGGCGCCGCGTGAATGGGTGGCGCAGATGGCGCCAACTGTGAAGAAGGCGGCTTGAATGGTTCGTAAAGGAGAAACCTATAACCGGCATTTGGACGTGGTTGAAGGATGAAGCCAATCGCAAGGTAGTGGGATGGTTGCTTGCCGGGTTGGGCAGCGTCGCGATTTATTTCGGCTTTTTCAAGCCAGAGGAGAAAAAGTCGCCAATGGGGGCGCTGCGGTCAACGCCGCAGACAAAGCCCAAGTCAATATTGGGTCAACAAATGCCACTGCGGCAGCCTCACCAACCCCAAATACCAGTGCCGCCCAAACGCCAGCGGTTTTGCCGCCGGGAAGCCAGTCGGCGGTGGCAACCGGCGGCACGGCCATCAACGCCAGTGGCAATGCGCAAGTCAACATAAAGCCGTAACCATGAACCGCCTATCGCTTGCCTTAATCGCTTATTGCTTGGCGGTTCTGTCAAGCGCTTTGCAGGCGCAACAAGCCGCAACGGCTACCGGCAAGAGCACTGCGGTCAATGCCAAAGACAACGCCAGGGTCACCATCAGCAACTACAGCCGCGACCCGGCTGACCAAGCCCGCATCAGGGAGCTGGAAGCGCAGCTCGCCAAATCGCCCAACAGCTTGCAAGAGCAGTACCGGCAAGGATTTGTGGATGCTCAAAAACTGGCTGAAAAACCCAACGCAGCGGCTGCAGACAAAGCTGCGTTCAAAGATTTGCAGGCTGGCAAACCTGAAAAAGCCATCCAGTCGGCGGCTGAGCAAGAGCGCGCCGCCGCAAGTGCTGCGCAGGCCAACAATGCAGAAGCTGCCAAGTGGGCTCGCCATTTGGCGGTGTTCGAGCAACTCAGCAAACCCAATAGCCGCGCCGCGTTGGACGCAGCCCTGCGTGCGGTTCGGTACGAACCTGAAAACTCAGACAACTACTTGCTTCTTGGCGACGCGCAGCTTCGCGTGGGCGACTCCTTAGGCGCATTGCGGTCGTACCAAGCCATGCAGCGTTTGGTGCTGGATCAATTCAAATCTTCACCTGCCAACACCCGATGGCAACGCGACCTGTCGATCTGGCACAACAAGATTGGCGACCTGCAAAACGCCGAAGGAAAACGCCCCGAGGCCTAGAAGTCCTACCGGATGGGCTGGAGATTCACAAACGCCTGGCGGCGCTGGACCAAGCCAACACCGAGTGGCAACGCGACCTGGTGGTCAGTGCCTGGAAGATGAGTGAGCTTGCACCTGATGTATTGAGCCGTGGCGCCGCCGGGGCGTTGCTGAAGGAAGCGCAAGAAATTTTGACCAAACTCAAAGCAACTGGCGCATTGCGGGCCGATCAGCAGAGCTGGAATGACATGATTCAACAGCGTCTGGACAGCTGGAAGTGAGTTTGGCGGTGGCTGGCAGGCATATGGCCACTGCGCCAATTTCACAAAGGGAATTTCCTTACAGGTTGGCGTATACCTTTGATCGCTTAGAATGTAGACACATGTATCTACGTAGCACCAATTGAGGAGGGAATCATGGGCGCTTTTGATCCGAACCTGAACACTGCCGATCTCAAACTCAGGCGCTGGGGCAACAGCTTGGCGGTGCGCCTGCCAGCGGGCCTGATTCAATCTTTGGGTTTCGAGGAGGGCAGTGAATTGAGCCTGACGCGCAACGCCGACGATAGCTTGACGCTGGAGGCGAAGCGCACGCGAAAGCCGTTTGACAAAGCCAAGTGGCTCGCACAGGCCCGCGAACATTTGGCGTCGATGCCCAAAACAAAATCGGTGATTCGTGAAATGCGCGATTCCGCCAGGTATTGATGGCGGTATTGGCGACGCCGATGGCGATGGCGAGCACGCGTGCGGCGCGTTTCGCAACCTATGTGGATACAAGCGTCTGGTGCGCCTATTGCTTCAATGACGAGGACGCCGAAAAAGCCGTTCAGTGGCTTGCCAATGTTGACATGACCAAGGTGGGGACTGCCTGGTGGACGCGCACTGAGTTTGAAAGTGCTTTGGCGCTGCAACTGCGCAAAAAGGCGCTTAACGAAAGCCAGGCAAACCGCAGCCGCAAGCTCTTTGCTGACTTAATGGCCATGGTGGTCGAATTGAATGTCATTCGGGAAGACTTTCTTGAGGCGGCAAAATCTTGCAGCGAACATGTCAGCCGCTTGCGTGCCGCCGACGCATTGCATTTGGCCATTGCGGGGCGCCACGGATGCAAAGCCGTGGCAACACTTGACAAAGATATGCGTAAAAATGCCCTTCGATTGGGGTTGGAAGTGATAGATCTGTGAAACACATTGAAAATTTGCTGGTGGAACTGTTTGTCGAAGAGCTGCCCCCGAAGGCGCTGAAGAAATTAGGGGAAGCGTTTGCGTCAGTGTTGGCGGATTCGTTGAAGGCGCAGGGGTTGGCTAACTCGAATATGGTGGTGTCGAATTTTGCCTCGCCGCGCCGCTTGGCAGCGCATGTGACAGGTGTTGCAAGACAGGCGGGGAACAAGGCGGTGTCGCAAAAACTCATGCCGGTGTCTGTGGGTTTGGATGCAACTGGCAATGCCACGCCGGCCTTGCTAAAGCGTCTGGCAGCTTTGGGCGCGAATGTTTCTGCGGTGGCGAGCCTCAAGCGCGCGATGGACGGCAAGGCCGAGGCTTTGTTTTATGAATCGCTGTTGACCGGCGCGTCATTGGCCGCCGGATTGCAAAAGGCCGTTGAAGAAGCCATTGCCAAACTGCCCATCCCCAAAGTCATGACTTACCAGCTGGAGAGCGGCTGCGACCTGCCGGGCTGGAGCAGCGTGAATTTTGTGCGCCCGGTGCACGGCTTGCTTGCCTTGCACGGCAGTGAGGTGGTGCCGGTTCAGGCGTTGGGTTTGAACGCAGGTCGCAATACCCAGGGCCATCGTTTTGAAGCCGCGGTGTCACCCGTCGTCATCGAGAGCGCCGACAGTTACGCGGCCGCCCTCGCGAAAGATGGCGCCGTGATCGCCAGCTTTGACGAGCGAAGCCGAAACATGGTTCGTCAGCTGCGAGTTGCTGCGGCCGGCCTGAGCTGCCGGCTGGAGGTTGAGCCTATCAACCTGACTGATTCTGAGCTTGAGCACGTCCTGCTCGAAGACCCGCTGGTGCAGGAAGTCACTGCCTTGGTCGAACGCCCGAACGTGCTGGTGTGCGAGTTCGACCCGCAGTTTCTTGATGTGCCGCAGGAGTGCCTGATCCTCACAATGAAGGCAAACCAGAAATATTTCCCGCTCTTGGATGCGTCGGGCAAACTGAGCAACAAGTTTCTGGTGGTGAGCAACATTCGGCCCGATGACGCCAGTGCCGTGGTTGGCGGCAACGAACGCGTGGTGCGCCCCCGGCTGGCCGATGCCAAGTTTTTCTTTGACCAGGACCGAAAAAAGACTTTGGCGTCGCGTGTCGAAGGCCTGGGCAAAGTGGTGTACCACAACAAGCTGGGCACCCAGGGCCAGCGCAGCGAGCGGGTCTGCGCCATCGCGCGTGCCATCGGGCAGCAGTTGGGGGGTGACACTCTTGCCCAAAAGTCCGACACCGCAGCCCGCCTGGCCAAAACCGATCTCTTGACGGACATGGTGGGCGAGTTCCCCGAGCTGCAAGGTGTCATGGGCGGGTATTACGCGCGCCACGACGGCCTGTCGGACGATGTCGCCAGCGCCATTGAAGACCATTACAAACCGCGTTACGCTGGCGATGAATTGCCGCGCAATCCGGTCGGTGTCGTCGTCGCCTTGGCCGACAAATTGGAGACGCTGGTCGGCATGTTCGGCATTGGCAATCTGCCGACCGGCGACAAAGACCCGTTTGCCTTGCGCCGCCATGCCCTGGGCGTGATCCGCATGTTGATTGAGCGCGGACTAAAACTGAATCTGCCTGATCTGGTGGCCCTTGCCAGCCAGGTGTTTGGCGACCTGCTGCCCCAAGCTGCCACAAGCAACCAGCAGCTTTTGCAGTTTGTCTACGAGCGCATCGCTGGTTATTTGCGCGACCTGGGCCACACCGCGCAGGAAGTTGACGCCGTGATTGCCATGCATCCGATGTGGGGAGAAATCCCGAAACGCCTGCAGGCCGTGCGCGCCTTCGCCACCCTGCGCGAAGCCCCGGCGCTTGCGGCTGCCAATAAACGCATCGGCAATATCCTCAAGAAAACCGGCGCGGTGCGCGCCCACGTGAGTGAAGGGCTGCTCAAGGAGCCCGCTGAAATTGCGCTGTATTCGGTGATGCAAGCTATCCGCAGGCGTGCCAACGCCCAGTTTGACGCTGGCGACTACACCGGCTCTTTGCAGTCCTGGGCGGCCTTGCGCGCACCGGTGGACAAGTTTTTTGAAGACGTGATGGTCAACGCCGAACAGACCGATCTGCGCCTGAACCGCCTGGGCCTCCTGGCCACCTTGCATGCCGCCATGAATCGCGTGGCGGATCTGTCGAAGCTGGCCACTTGACCCTTCTCCGCCACTGGAAGACCCCGCATGAAACTCGTCATTCTCGACCGCGACGGCACGCTCAACGCCGACAGCACCGACTACATCAAGTCGCCCGAGGAGTGGACGCCGCTTCCCGGAGCGCTGGAGGCGGTCGCCCGGCTCAACCATGCCGGTTGGCACGTGGTGCTGGCGTCCAACCAGTCGGGGCTGGGGCGCGGGCTGTTTGACGTGACCGCCTTGAACGCCATGCACGCGAAGATGAACAAGATGCTGGCAGCTGTGGGCGGTCGCGTTGACGCGATTTTTTATTGCCCGCACACGCCCGACGACAACTGCCATTGCCGCAAACCCGAGCCCGGGTTGTTTGAACAAATTGGCGAGCGTTATGGTGTTGACCTCAAGGAGGTGCCCACCGTGGGTGACTCGCTGCGCGACATGGTGGCGGGCGCCCGGGCGGGCTGCCAGCCGCACCTGGTGCTGACCGGCAGCGGCGCCGCTTTTTGCGGGCGCGCATTGCCCGAAAGTTTTCCTGCAGGCACCCAGGTACATGAGGACCTGGCGGCCTTTGTCGCCTGGCTCCTGGCCGCAGTGCCGGCATTTGACCACTCGGTGTTCCACGACTGACGGGCGCTCGCGCCGCCAATTTTCACCCCTTGCTAATGTACGCACTGCGCTCTTTTGTTCACCTGATCTGGATGGTGCTGTTTGTCATTCCGACCGCGCTGTACATGGTGGTGATGGCGCCGTTTGCCAGCAAAGACCACCAGTTCAAGGCAGCCAAGTTTTTCCTGGCGCGTTCGATTTACGGCCTGCGCTGGATTTGTGGTGTGAACTGGCGCGTCACCGGCATGGACAATTTGCCTGGCCTGGACCCAAGCGGCAAACAGTTGCCGGCGATTCTTCTGGTCAAACACCAGTCGCAGTACGAGACGTTTTTGATGCCGCTGATCATGCCGCGCCCGTTGGCCTTCGTGTTCAAAAAAGAGCTGCTCTATATTCCGTTTTTTGGTTGGGGCATTGGCCTGACCGACATGGTCCATATTGACCGCAAACTGGGCAAACAGGCCTTTCAAAAAGTGGCCGAACAAGGCAAACGCCTGCTAGGCCGGGGTACCTGGGTCATCATGTTCCCGGAAGGCACGCGCATCCCGCGCGGCAAAGTCGGCCAGTACAAAACCGGTGGCACGCGGCTGGCGATCGATACCGGCGCGCCGGTGGTGCCGATTGCCGTCACCTCTGCCAAGTGCTGGCCGCGCAAGGCTTTCATCAAGCGCCCGGGCATGGTGGAGGTGTCGATTGGCAAACCGATTCCAAGCGTCGGGCGCGAGCCCGATGAGTTGCTGGCCGAAGTGCAGACCTGGATCGAAGCTGAAATGCGGCGGCTGGACCCCGAAGCCTACCCGTGAACCCGCTTATTGGTCTGCTGCAAATGACGCTGGACCTGTTTGGGCCGGATCCCGCGCAACTATCCAAGGAAAAACAGCCTAAGGCCGTCGAATATAAACAAGACATTGCTATTAAAATAATAGCAAATGAAGTTTCCTTCAAGGCCGAACCGCTGCGAGACGTGATGGCTCCGGCGAATTTCCGCCACCCGCGCGCCAACCGCGAATCGCGCCTGTGTGAGGCGGTGGTGGCTTACGAATTCAAACGCGCCCGGCGCCGGACCATTGGATTCCAGGTGGGCGCGGACGGCCTGGTAGTGAGCGCGCCCAAATGGGTGCCGCTCCATGAAGTGGAATCTGCGTTGCAGGAAAAAGCCGCCTGGGTGCTTAAAAAACTCGATGAAACCCGCCTGCGCAAACAGCAACTGGAGGCCAACCGCATCGTGTGGCAAGATGGCACGAGCCTGCCGTTTTTGGGCGAAACGGTGATTGTGGTGCTTGACCCGCGGCACGCTTTTGGCGAAGCGGGCGCGGTTTTGCACACCGATGAATCGGCGCCCAACCTCACACTGGCGGGTGTGCCGCGCCTGACGCTGCACGTGGCCTTGCCGCACAGCGCCACGCCGGCGCAGATCCGCGATGCCGTGCAGGCCTGGTTGATGCGCCAGGCCAAACGTGTGTTCACCGAGCGCCTCAATCACTTTGCACCGCTGCTCAACGTGCAGTGGAGAAAACTCTCCCTCAGCAGCGCCGGCACCCGCTGGGGCAGCGCCAGCGCTGACGGTTCAATCCGCCTGAACTGGCGGCTGGTCCATTTCCGCACCTCGGTGATTGATTACGTTGCGGCGCATGAATTGAGCCACCTGCGCGTGATGGACCACAGCCCGCGTTTTTGGGATACCGTGGCAAGTGTGGTGCCGGACTACACCAACTCGCGCCACCAACTCAAGGACGATTCAATTCCGCGCTGGGTCTGAGCTGGCCAGGGAAAATCGGAATACGCCATCCCCGTCTTTGTGGCGTTTCAGTTTTCC
>JANNYX010000330.1:0-2567 GCA_031410295.1 Rhodoferax sp. | reverse complement strand
CTTGATGGGTATGGACAATTTTGAAATGACTGTATTGCAAGACGAACACAAAAATCCATGAAACCCGGCAGGCCAAATTTCGTAGCGGCTCAGGTTCAATCGGTTCGGATATTGGGCGGACCTGCCTGTTTGTCTTCGTCAGTTGACCAAACCGCGCATCCACCCGGATCAGGTCGATGGGGCGTTCGGCGTAGCGGCATAAAGAAGGAGACGCGCGCCGGGCGTTTGCTACTTGGACGAGTGCTTTTTCGCGGCGGGTGACAGCCGCGTAGCCGAGCTCCCCGTCGGCGTGATCCCGTCAACAAAAGTCAAACGCCAGCCTGTGACTTCAATGGGGATCACTAAGGCGCAAGCTCTTTTCAATCCCTAGACGCGAATAGTTAAGGCGTCTTGAAAGGCGTGCGAGATTCAAGATCACGCATATACCCGTCAATGCCCGCGCCCTCGCGCGCCAGGAACTTCTCGATCGCGTCGGCAAACGCCGGGTGCGCCAGCCAGTGCGCGCTGTGGGTTTTGACCGGCATCAGCGCCCGCGCCATCTTGTGTTCACCTTGTGCGCCGCCTTCAAAACGCGCAAAACCATGCTGGATGCACCACGCCAGCGGCTGGTAATAACAGGCTTCGAAATGCAGGCAATCGACACGTTTGAGCGCGCCCCAGTACCGTCCGTAAGCAATTTGGGGTGCCTCACGGCCAGTTTCCAAACTCAATGCATCGATTGTGCCTGAGGCCGTCGAATGATATGAATTTATTGCTATTAAACTTGTAGCAATCGCCTGGCCATTTTGCATCGCCACAAACAGCAACCAGTTGTCGGGCATGGTGGACTGCATTTGACGAAAGAAGTCGCGGCTCAAATACGGCGCGTTGCCGTGTTCGAGGTAAGTGCGCTCATAACAGCGGTAGAAAAAATCCCAATCGGCCGGGCGGATGTCAGCCCCGCGCGACCAGCGGAAAGTGACGCCAGCCTCGGCCACCTTGCGCCGCTCCTGGCGGATTTTTTTGCGTTTTTCCTGCGACAGGGTGGCCAGAAACGCGTCGAAGTCCGCGTAGCCAGGATTTGAATTTGTCCAATGAAACTGGACGGTGTGGCGCTGCATCAAATTGTTGTCAATGCAAATAGAAACGTCATCTTCATTGCCAAACAACAAATGCAGCGACGACACTTTCTTTGCCTTGCACCACAGCAGGACCTGTTTGACCAGGGCCTGGCGGTCCTCTGCCGTGCGCGCCAGCAGCCGCGCGCCGGGCACCGGTGTGAACGGCACCGCAATGACGACTTTGGGGTAATACTCCAACCCGTGCTGGTGGTAGGCATTGGCCCAGGCCCAGTCGAACACGTATTCACCGTAGGAGTGCGCTTTGACGTAAAGCGGGCAGGCCGCAACCAGTTCGCCACCCCGCCACAAGGTGATGAATCGCGCCGTCCAACCGGTCGACGTGATGGCAGCGCCACTAGTGTGCAATGCTGCGAGGTATTCATGGCGCATGAAGAGGTTGGCGTCGCTTTGCGTCTGCAGTAGCGCGTTCCAGGCGCCTGCAGCCACCTCCAACGGCGATTTCAGCACCCGAATGACATAATCGTTTTCAAGCGCCAGCACGGACACGCGATCAGAATTTTCACCCGACATTGGTTCGCCCGAATCGTCTCATTTGTTCCCCATGACTCTCAAAATTTGCATTGCCCAACTCAATTTCACCGTTGGCGACTTAAGCGGCAACGCGCAAAAAATCATCGCCGCCGCTCAATCCGCCTACGCCCAGGGCGCCCGCGTCGTGCTCACGCCCGAGTTGTCGATTTGTGGTTACGCCGCCGAAGACCTGTTCCTTCGCCCGGTGTTCATCGCTGCCTGTGATGATGCCGTGAAAACCGTGGCCCGCGAACTTGCCGGGTTAAAAAACCTGGCGGTGGTGGTCGGCCACCCGGGTGCGGGCACGCCCGAGAGTGCCGTGCGCACCCGATCCGTCGCCGTGCCCACGCGTTTCAACGCCGCCAGTGTGCTGTGCGAAGGCGAAGTGCGCGCCACCTACGCCAAGCGTGAGTTGCCAAATTACCAGGTGTTTGACGAGCGGCGGTATTTTCAGCCGGGGCGCGGCGTGTGTGTGTTTGAAGCCGGCGACGGCGCTGATCGCGTCAAGCTGGGTCTGTTGATCTGCGAAGACGCCTGGTTTGAAGAACCAGCGCGGCTCACCAAAGCCGCCGGCGCCGAGATCTTGTGCGTCATCAATGCATCGCCGTTTCACGTTGGCAAAGGCGCCGAGCGCGAGCAGATGATGCAAGAGCGGGTGCGCGCCTGCGGCCTGCCGCTGGTGTATGCGCACCTGGTGGGCGGGCAGGATGAAGTGGTGTTTGAAGGCGCTTCGTTCGAACTGAATGCCGACGCTTCAGTGGCGGGCCGTGCGCCGGCCTTTAAAGAGAACCTGCATTATGTCGACGTGATCCGGACTCACTCAGCTATTAAATTTGTAGCAACCACGGAACCGCACCGCGAACCTGAAGCCGATCTGTGGGACGCGCTGGTGCTGGGCGTGCGCGACTATATCGGGAAAAACGGCTTCCCCAGCGT
>JANNYX010000329.1:0-8571 GCA_031410295.1 Rhodoferax sp. | reverse complement strand
CGTCGGTCATCAAATCAACATAACGCTGGCGGTATTTGACCTCCTGGTCAGCCATGCCGTGGAATTTATCGGGCATTGGGCGCAGGCTCTTGGTCAAGAGGCGCACCGAGGACGCGTGGATCGACAGCTCGCCGGTTTTGGTCTTGAAGACGCGGCCTTCAGCGGCCACGATGTCGCCCAGGTCCCAGTGTTTGAATTGCTCGTAGAGCTCGGCGCCGATCTCCTCGCCTTTCACATACACCTGGATGCGCCCGCCCGACGGCCCGAAAGACGCGTCTTGCAAAGTGAAAAAACTTGCCTTGCCCATCACGCGCTTGAGCATCATGCGGCCGGCGATTTTGGCGGTGGCGTTGAGCGCGACCAAGGCTTCGGCCGACTTGTCATCATGGGCCACAAACAGCGCGGCGGCGTGGTCTGCAGGCTTGAAGTCGTTGGGAAAAGCCACACCTTTTCCATCGAGCTGCTGTTGGCGGATGGTTTTGAGTTTGTCGCGGCGCTCCTGGATCAGCTGGTTGTCGTCGGCAGCGCCGGGTGTGGGCAGGGCGTCGGTCAGTGTGTTTTTGTCGGACATGGCAGATTCAAAATGCAGCAAGGCAGAGCAGCAGTCGGGAGGCAGGAAACCGGCGCGCATCAAAGGCGCGTCTCGGTCAGGAGGCCCGATTTTAGTTGGGCCACAACCCGCAACCCCGTGCGGGCTATGATTCGTCGCGATCCACTGTCAATTCATGTTCTACCAAATCATTTCCATGATGCTCGAAGTCGCCATCGGACTGGTGGCGGGCGCCTGCCTGCTGCGCCTGTACATGCAGTATCAGAAGATTCCCATGTCGGCGCGCTCCGGCAACCCGCTAGGGAATTTTGTCTTCGCGCTGACCGACTGGATTGTGCTGCCGCTGCGCCGCCTGGTGCCCAGTGCCGGGAGGTGGGACATGTCCAGCCTGTTGGCAATCTATTTGCTGGAGCTGCTGCAGTTTCTGGTGTTGTGGGGACTGGCTGGAGCAGGCAGCGGTTTGCCGCAGATTCCGGTGCTGGCGATTTTTGGCTCGGTGCGCCTGGTGTTGTCGGCCATGACCGGCCTGGTGATCGTCTACGCCGTGCTTTCCTGGGTGCAGTCGCATTCGCCGCTCACCGACCTGATGGAACGACTGGCAGCGCCGCCCTTGCGGCCAATCCGCAAAGTGGTTCCCCTGGTCGGCGGCATCGACCTTTCACCGCTGGTGCTTTTGGTACTGCTTCAGATCGCGGCGATCATGCTGGGGGCGGTGCAGCAGGCAGTGATGCGCTAGTGCAGTGTTGCACGCTATCTGGCACATAAAACCGCGTCTTTTCACCCAGGACGTCGTTGCAAATCCGCGCAATAGTGGAACTATTGCTGTGGTTTGCGCCTAGCCCTTGGCGAAAATCCATCGGTTTTATTTGTGCCATCCAGCATGCAACACTACACAAGGTTCCATCAAGGACCTTCTACAGCAACTGTTTTTTGATGTTCAAAATAAAACATGCTATAGGCCGTCGAATTAATTAGGTTTATTGCTATATTTAATATAGCAACTGCCTGAACCACCAGTTCCAAATCCAAGACCGCAGCGCTCGCCCGGTGGACTCGGAGCGTTAACTTACCGCATCCGCCGGCTGGCGCTGCAGCATGGCCAGTGCGTTGGCGATGGTCTTGCGCAATTCGCGGCGATCGGAGATGAAATCGATCGCGCCTTTTTGCATCAGGAATTCAGAGCGCTGGAAGCCTTCTGGCAAGGTCACACGCACGGTTGATTCGATCACGCGCGGACCGGCAAAGCCGATCAACGCTTTGGGTTCGGCGATCACCAGGTCGCCCAAAAACGCAAAGCCGGCGCTGACGCCACCCATGGTCGGGTCAGTCAACACACTCACGTAGGGCAGGCCTTTTTTGGCCAGGCGCGTCAGGGCGGCGTTGGTTTTGGCCATTTGCATCAAGGAGAGCAATCCCTCCTGCATGCGCGCGCCGCCAGTGGCGGTGAAACAGATGAAGGGCACTTTTTGCTCGATGGCCGTATGAACGCCGCGCACAAAACGCTCACCTACCACTGAGCCCATGCTGCCGCCCATGAACTCGAACTCAAAACAAGCGGCAACCACGGCAATGGAATGCACCGCGCCGCCCATTACCACCAATGCGTCGGTCTCGTTGGTGTTGTCGAGGGCTTCTTTCAGGCGTTCCGGGTATTTGCGGCTGTCTTTGAATTTGAGCGGATCCACGGGCAACACTTCCTGGCCGATTTCGTAGCGGCCTTCGTTGTCCAGGAACACATTGAGCCGGGCCCGCGCGCCGATACGGTGGTGGTGGCTGCAGGTAGGGCAAACATTCTGGTTTTGCTCCAGGTCGGTTTTGTACAGCACCGACTCGCAACTGGGGCATTTGATCCACAAACCTTCGGGCACGCTGCGCCGGTCGGCAGGGTCAGACGGCTGGATTTTGGGAGGGAGCAGTTTTTCGAGCCAGGACATGGTGGGTTTCCTTTGTAGCGCGATTTTATGAATCCAGGGCGGCGCGAATTTCCCGCAGGAAAGTTCCGACCGCCGGGATCACGTTGCCACGTGGCTGATCGGCAATGATCTGGATGATTTTGGTGCCGATGACGACCGCATCGGCCACCTTGCCAATGGCTTTGGCGGTGGCCGCGTCGCGGATGCCGAAACCTACGCCCACCGGAATGTCCACATGGGCGCGAATGCGCGGCAGCATGGCCTCGACCGCGGCGGTATCCAGTGTGCCCGCGCCAGTCACACCCTTGAGCGAGACGTAATACACATAACCGGTGGCGACTCGGGCAATTTGCGCCATGCGTTGGGCGGTTGAAGTGGGCGCCAGCAGGAAGATCAGGTCAAGCCGGGCTTCACGCAATTCGGCGGCGAAGGCTTCGCATTCTTCGGGCGGGTAGTCGACCACCAGGACGCCGTCCACGCCGGCGGCAGCGGCGTTTTTGACGAATGCACTCTGGTGCCCGGCGGCTGGGTGCTTCTGGTTGTAGCGCTCGATGGGGTTGGCGTACCCCATCAGGACCACGGGCGTTATGTCGTCATTGACGCGGAACTCTTGCACCATCTCCAGCACTTGTACGAGGCCAACGCCGAAGGACAGGGCTTTGTCGCCCGCCTTCTGGATCACCGGCCCATCGGCGCTCGGGTCAGAGAAAGGCACCCCGAGTTCAATCACGTCGGCACCTGCGGCGACCATGCCGTGCATCGGCTCGGGGGTGATGTCGGGGAACGGGAAACCGGCAGTGACGTAAGGAATCAGGGCTTGGCGCCCTTCAGATTTCAGCCGGGCAAAAGTTGCGTCGATGCGGCTCATGCCGGCACCCGCGCTTTGTCAAAAGTCACAGTTTGATCGCCGCCCTTGACAGATTGTCCCTGGCAACTCGGCCGGCAAAAGAAATCGCCACCGCTCAAATCCGCCACGGTACCGATGTCCTTGTCGCCCCGGCCCGAGAGGTTCACCAGAATCGACTGGTCCTGGCGCATGGTTTTGGCCAATTTCATCGCGTAGGCGACGGCATGGCTGGATTCCAGCGCCGGAATGATGCCTTCGGTGCGGCACAGGTAATGGAACGCGTCCAGCGCTTCGCGGTCGGTGATGCCAACATATTCCGCGCGGCCGATGTCCATGAGGTAAGCATGCTCCGGGCCCACGCCGGGGTAGTCCAGACCGGCACTGATGCTGTGCGTTTCAGTGACCTGGCCGTTGTCGTCCTGCAGCACATAGGTGTTGCCGTGCAACACGCCTGGGCTTCCTTTTTGCAGGGAGGCCGAGTGTTTGCCGGATTCCATGCCTTCACCCGCGGCTTCCACGCCAACCAGACGTGTTGCCCCGTGTTCAATGTACGGGTAGAAGATGCCCATGGCATTGCTGCCACCGCCGACGCAGGCGACCACCGCGTCGGGTTGCTCACCCTTGCAACCCGCAGCCTTGAGCATTTCGGGCATTTGCACCAGGCATTCCTTGCCAATCACACTTTGAAAATCGCGCACCATCATCGGGTAGGGGTGCGGGCCGGCCACGGTGCCAATGATGTAAAAGGTATTGTCCACGTTCGCCACCCAGTCGCGCATGGCTTCGTTCAGCGCGTCTTTCAGGGTTTTGCTGCCGGATTCAACCGGCACCACCTTAGCGCCCAGCAGTTTCATGCGGTAGACATTGGGGCTCTGGCGCTTGACGTCTTCGCTGCCCATGTAGACCACACATTCCAGGCCATAACGGGCGCAGATGGTGGCCGTGGCCACGCCGTGCTGGCCGGCACCCGTTTCGGCGATGACGCGCGGTTTGCCCATGCGTTTGGCCAGCATGGCCTGCCCGATGGTGTTGTTGATCTTGTGCGCGCCAGTGTGGTTCAGGTCTTCGCGCTTCAAAAATATTTGCGCGCCACCCTGCTCGCGGCTCATGCGCGCCGCGTGGTACACGGGCGACGGGCGCCCCACAAAATGCGCCAGCTCCGACTCGAATTCAGCAATGAAGTCCGGATCGCGCTGGTATTTCGCGTATGCGGCCTTGAGTTCGTTGACGGCGTGGGTCAGCGTTTCCGAGATGAAACTGCCGCCGTAAATTCCGAAATGACCCGAAGGGTCAGGCTGGGCGTAAGAGGCGCCCTCAGCCAGGGGGTGTACTTTCATTTGATGGTCCAGCAAGGCGTTGGTCGGCGGCGCGTACAGCGGCGACAAACTGGTTGATCTTGCCGGCGTCTTTGATGCCCCTCTGCGGTTTTCCGTCAGGGCCATCCGCTTCGACGCCGGAGCTCACATCCACGGCCAGCGTTTTACAACGCGGGCGCACCTGCCGTATGCCGTCGGCCACGTTTGCAGCATTCAGCCCACCACTCAAGACGAGGTGAGCGTTGACGTTTGGAGGAAGCAGTGACCAATTGAAAGCCTTGCCGCCGCCGCCGTACCCCTCGACATGGGCGTCGAGCAGGATGGCCTGGGCGTTTGAATAGTCGTGTGCATATTTTACAAGGTCGAAGGCTCTGGCGCCATCATGCAGCGGAATCCGTGCCGCGCGCAGGTAAGCGCGACGACCGCCCAAAGTGGCCTCTTCACACGCTTCGGGTGATTCGTCGCCATGAAATTGCAAAGTTGCCCTCGCCAAATAAGCATAATTAGCTATTATATTTGTAGCATTCTCGTTGACATAAAGGACCACGGGTGTGACAAACGGTGGCAAGCGGCGCGCGAGTTCGGCGGCGCGCTGGATCGTCACGAAACGCGGGCTTTTGTCATAGAGCACAAAGCCGATGGCGTCTGCGCCGGCTTCGACAGCAGCGTCCACGTCTTGCTCACGGGTGAGACCGCATATCTTGATTCTGGTGCGAATCATTTGGGCCCCCACGTTTGCAACGAAGTGAGCGGCGCTGCCCCCAGTCGCGGACCCGCCCTGCGCCTCGCTTGTATTTGAGGTGCTCCCCAGTTTGGGATGGCTCAGCGCGACGTCATTCATGGCAGCCAATCATACGCAGGTGTCGAATCCGGCAATCCCCATTGACTCGCATAGTTCGGTCCGAGGAAATAAAGGCCATCCGGCGAAAATGTCGGCGCGGCGATATCGCGGCGGCGGGCGGCCAGCGCCTGAGCCAGCCAGGTCTGCGTTTGGCGGCCGGTCCCTACGGCGATCAGGCAACCCATGATGTTTCGGATCATATGGTGCAAAAAGGCGTTGGCTTCAAACTCGAAATGCCAATAGGCGCCACGGCGAGAGACATCGATTCTCTGCAGCGTTTTCACGGGCGACAGGGCCTGGCAGCTCGATGCACGGAAGCTGGAGAAATCATGCTCGCCAATCAATTGCGCGGCCGCAGTTTGCAGGGCTGCCTGATTCATCGGCTGGTAAACCCAACCGACGCGCCCGGCTTCAATGCTGGGGCGAACAGGAGACTCCAGTAAAACGTAGGCGTAACGCCTGGACAAAGCGCTGGCGCGGCAATGGAAGGTAGCCGGCACGACGGCGGCCCATTGCACGGCGATGTCGCGCGGAAGCAAGGCATTGACGCCGCGCACCCAGGACTGGGGTTCGCGTGCAGCAGCGGTGTCAAAGTGCACTACTTGCATCAAGGCGTGGACACCTGCGTCAGTGCGGCCGGCGCACAGGGTAACCACGCGCGGCGGGCCCGGCGGCCTGGCGTGGAGGGTCAGGCTGTTGGTGAGTGCTTTGAGGCCGGTGAACTGAGCCAGTGCCGCTTCGAGTTTGTCCTGGACAGTCTGGCCAGAACTTTGGCTTTGCCAACCCTGGTATGCCTGACCGTTGTAACAAAGACCAAGCGCAATTCTCACGAAGGAGTCATCAGTCCCAGGAAACCATCGATTGAATGCGTCAACTCAGCTTGGCAAGCGCCTGCTGCGCTTTGACCTTGACCTCGCCAGTTGCTTCAAGCAAGACCTCCTCAATCAGCGCGCGCGCGCCGTCGGTGTCACCAATGCTGTCGAATTCCTCAGCCAGCGAGAGTTTCGTCGCCAAAGGGTCTTCCAGCGGTGTAGCAGCCGTGATGGGAGGAGTTTGCGCCAGGGCCACGCCTGCCGGTTTGGCGTCTTCCAGGTCAAGCGACAGTGCGCTGAAGTCAAACTGAATCAGTCCTGGCTCTGGCCCTGCAGGAGACACGGCAATGGAACCAGAAGTGGCCAAAGCGCCAGCCTCCGTGTTGCCGAAACTGACGGCTGCCTGGTGTTTGAATTGCTCGGTCTCGACCGGCGAAATGTCAAAGTCCAGTGCATGGTCTTCAGAGAAATCAGGCGTCGGCGTCAAGGGCGCAGGGCGCGATATTTCGCCGGCATTGCTCAGGCTGGCGACGCCTGGCAGATCGAATTCCAGGGGTGTAGACCGGGTCGACGGCGCTATCGCTGCGCTGACGGTGGCTGGAACGGTCGGCATGTCGAAGTTCAAATCCAGCGGGACCGTCCTGGAGTCTGGCGGATTTAGCGTCACCGTTTGTCCGGGATTGCTCAAGTCGGTGAAGACTTTTGCGTTGTCGTCGTCGAGCGAAAAATCAAG
Organism: Rhodoferax sp.; assembly: GCA_031410295.1. Taxonomy (GTDB): domain Bacteria; phylum Pseudomonadota; class Gammaproteobacteria; order Burkholderiales; family Burkholderiaceae_C; genus JANYCG01. The sequence goes on along the minus strand of JANNYX010000329.1, from coordinate 1,559 downwards.
GTCGAGATCAAAATCAAGGTCAACGCCGGTGGGCGCCGTTGGCTGCGCTTCCAGGGCCCTGGTCGTGGCGTTGAAGCTGTTGGCAGCCAAGGCCACGGTCGCCACACCGGCCGCGGCCGCCGCCGTCAGCGGCACGGTCGACGAGCCAGCCGACGGTGCAAAGCCGGCTGCAGTCTCAGGCCGGGTTCCATCTAGTGGCGCCGGTCGCGAAGGAGTCCCCGCAGCAATGGCGGGCACACCGCCCGGCATGTAGAGCGGATTCGCTGGGTCGACGCTGACACCCTGGTCGCAAATGCGGGTCCAGTCGGACCCTTGACCGTTAGTGAGTTTGTAGGCCTGAACGGCAGTGATTTCGAAGTTGCGGGTGTCTCGCCGTTTGGCGTAAATTTCAAGCAACTTGTGGTGGATGGCAATCCGGCCAGGGTTGGCCTTGTGCGCCTCCTTCAATATTTCTTCGGCCTGGACGTCACGGCCATAGGCCAGGTAGACATCGGCTTCCGCCACCGGATCAACGTCATCTGCCGCATCGAGTTGGCTTGGCGTGTAGACCATGGAAGAGCCACCGGCCTGGCTGTCATGGGTATCGACGCGTTGGCCGCCACTGCCGCCAAAAAAGGAGTCAGGCTGCAGGCGGCTTTCCAGGAAGGCGCTGTCCGACTCCTCATTGTTTTTACGCTGGCGGGCACGGTAAAGGCCGAAACCAGCGAGCAGCGCAACCAGTCCCACGCCCGCCGCAGGAATCAAGGGGTTTTCGGTGAGCTGGTCAATCAGGGTTGGCTCGGGCACGGGTACGGCAGGGACCTTGACCAGTGGTTTGGAGGGTGCAGACGCAGGCGGCTTCACTGTTGCCGCAGCCGAAGCACTGGCACCGGTGGCCGGGTCATCCGCGGCTAAAACCGCGGGTGCTACAACCGACGGCGCAACCGTTGACCCAGATGGGGCGGGTGCAATTGCGGCGCCCGGCGTGCCGCCAGCTACCGGCGCTGACGCCGCGCCGAGTTTGGTCAATTCAGCGATATTTTTTGACACTGCCGCGCTTCGGGTAGCGGCCTCCTTGGCGGCAAGTTCCTGGGCGACTTTGTCGGCATTGGCCTGTGCCGCTACAGCACCTTTGGACAAGGTGAGTTTGTCGGGCGCCGACGCGCCCGGTTTGTTATCGTCAACCCGGGTTTGCACACTCCCTGCAGATTGGCGATCAGCCGCGGCGACTCGCGCCGTGGGTGCTGCGCCTGCAAGTTTTTTTCGGAAATCACCAAAATCGCGGCTCTGGGCAACCACGGCCTGGCTCGCCTCTTTGGCGCCCATCACGCCAGCCTGCTCGGCTGTTGGCACATTCAGGACTGCGCCGCTCTTGATCCGGTTCAGGTTGTTTTTGATGAAGGCGTCGGGATTGGCTTGTAAAAGCGCAACCAGCATTTGGTCAAGGGACACATTGGCGGGTTTTGTTGCCATCGCGATCTTGCTCGCCGAATCACCGGGCTTGACGGTCACTTGCCCGTCAGTCGCCTTCTCAGTTGCTGCAGGTTTGGCTTTGGCAATGGCCACGGTCGGCGGCCGCA
>JANNYX010000328.1:0-4626 GCA_031410295.1 Rhodoferax sp. | reverse complement strand
TGAAAAGTTTGCCCTGGCTGGCCGCGTCTGCGGTTGACGAGCCAGATATACCCGCAAAAAAAACTGACAACACCACGTTGATCTGCGCCAGCCCGCCGGGAAAATGCCCGACCAGCGCCCGCGACAGGCGCATCAACCGGTCGGTGATGCCGCCCACGTTCATCAGATTTGCCGTCAGCAAAAAGAACGGCACCGCCAGCAGGATGAACGAGTTGTATGCCTTGAACATCTCGTTGAACAGACCCAGCGGTGACAGCCGTGGTTCAATCAACAAAATCGGCAAGGACGCAAGGCCCAGCGAAAACGCGACCGGCACCCGAATGATCAGGAAAAAGAAAAACGTGCCGAAAAGAACCACGGCCGCCATGCCCGGCGAAAGCGCAGCCGAGGTCAAATGGCCTCCTGCGGCGCGATGCTGGCGAGGGTTTCGCCGCGTTGGTACAGGCGGATGTCGCGCACAAAGGCTTCGATCAAAAACAGCAGCCAGATGACTCCGGCGAAGGGCCAGGCGATGAAGATCAGCCACATCGGCAGGTCGGCCAGCTCCGAGGTCTGGTTCCAGCCAAATTGGGTGAATTCAATGCCCCACCAGATCATCACACCAGAAAAGGCCAACACGCAAAAATTGGCAGCCATGCGCAGCAGGGTGTCCTGGCGTGGACTCAGGTGGGTCCAGACATCCACATCAAAATGCAAGCGCTCGCGCACCGCCACGATGGCCCCGAGCATCACCATCCAGATAAAACAAAAGCGGCTGAGCTCTTCCGTCCAGATGTAGCGCGGAATGAGGTCGGTGAACCGCGCCACGATTTGCAGCGTGACGGGTATGAGCAGGACGGCCACTGAAAGCGCCATGGTCCAAGTCAAGAGGCGCTGCACGGTGTTGAGGAATGGGGTCATGGGTAACACATGCTACGTGAAGGGCTCCACAAGTTAAAAAAAATCCGAAGGCGCGTTTGGCAACCTCCGGATCCGGTCAGAGCAGAACAATCAATTCAACGCGGCGATCTTGGCGAAGATGGCGTCGGCGCCAATTTCTTTGGCGTAGGCGGCCATGACCGGGTCCACCAGCTTTTGCATCGCGGCGCGGTCGGTGAACGGCACCTGCTTCAATTTGCCGGCTTTTTCCAGCGCGTCGAGTTTTTTCTGGTCTTCGGAGGATTCGATCTGGCGCCCGTACGTGCCGGCTTCTTTGCCGGCTTTCAATATGGCCTCCTGCAAGTCCTTGGGCAACTTGGCGAAAGTCTTGGAAGAAAAACAGATTGGCCGGATCGTGATGGCGTGGTTGGTCAGGTTGATGCTGGGCGCCACTTCATGGAACTTCATCGCCTCGACGCCCGCCGCCTCGTTTTCGCCGGCTTCAATCACCTTGTTCTGGATCGCGTTGTAAATCTCGTTGTAAGCGATCACCTGCGGCGCCATGCCGATGGCAGCGAAGGTGCGGGTCCAGATCGGCGCCCCTTGCACGCGCACCTTGAGGCCCTTGAGCTCGGCCAGATTCCGCGTCGCCTTGTTGGCGAAAATATTGCGCACGCCGCCGCCGGCGTAACCAATCAGCATCACATCGCCTTTTTGCGCCACTTCATCGGCAATCGGCTTGAGCAGGTCGGCGTCCAGCACCTTGTTCCAGTGCGCCAGGTCGCGAAAAAGAAACGGCGCGTCGATGAAGGGCGCGGCCTTGGAGAAAGTCGACATGTGGGCCGGCGAGACGATGGCGTAGTCCACCGCCTTGCCCTGGTTCATGTAGGCGAAATAATCTTTCTCCAGACCCAGTTCGCTGTTCTTGTGCAGCACGAAGTCGACCGGTTTACCGTAATATTTTTTGACCAGCTCTTCAAAACGCACCAGCGCGCGGTTGAAGGCATGGTCATCGGCAAACTGCACCGCGCCATGCAAGGTGATGGTGCCTTGGGCACGGGCGAACGTGGCCATGCCAAGGGCTGTTGCGCCTGCGGCCAGCAGGTTAACCGAACGGCGCGTGACGCCGGTTTTCATCAAGGCTTGCATAGGAGACTCCGATAGGGTGGGTGCGACGCTGCGAAGAACTGTTCCGACAAGCAGGATTGCATACGGCTCAGCGCTTGTCAATTCGGGCATGTGCCGACAGGGTGCAGGGCTACATGAATTGGGCTAAGGCCCTGACGCGGGCCTGGTGCAGGGCCACGGCAATTTGCGGTCCACGGGGTTCGCCGTCCGCGGGCGCGGTGACGGATTCGTCCGCCAAGGCGTGTTGCGCGGTGATGGCCTGCGCCACGGCCAGGCCCTCTTTCAGGCGCCGCACAGGCGCTGGCCCCAGTAGTCCACAACATTGCAGGAAGTCGCCAAAACGCGCCGGTTTGCGAAAGGCGTCGCAACGCTCAAACAGGCGAAGCATCTCGTTCGCGCCCAGGGCGGCGTCGGCTACCCGGTCTTGCTCGCGCGCCACCAGCCCCGCCAGGTCGCTGCAATAACGCGGCGTGCGACGCAAGAAAACCGGGTCGGTTTCAAAATGGCTCATCAGGCAGGCGAAACGCACGGCCAGGTTGGCATTCACCCGCGCCGCGGCATCGAGCACGGCAAACGCGCCGTCGGCGCCCGGGCGCAATGCCGGCATCAGTTGTGACAGCGCGCCGGCGCGTGTCAGGACATCCATCATGCGCGCCGGTTGTTGTGCCATGAGCCCGGTGCCAAGCTCCTGCCAGACTCGCTCGGGCGCCAGCGACTTCACCTCGCCGTGGTCAACCATGTCGCGCATCAGTTGCCAGGTTTCCGGGGCGACGGAGAACTCCGGGAAACGCGCGTTGAAACGTGCCACACGCAGGATGCGCACCGGGTCTTCGCGGAACGCAGGCGTCACATGGCGAAGCACTTTGGCCTTCAAATCGGCCTGGCCACCAAACGGGTCGATCAAATGTGCCGGATCCAGGGTCAGCGCCAGAGGCTGATCATTTATTTCGGCTGAGGCCGACATGATATCTACATAGTATGCTATGGAATTTATAGTAATGTCGCGCCGCGCCAGATCTTCTTCGAGCGTCACGTCAGGGGCTGCGTGCACCACAAAACCGCGGTAACCCGGCGCGGTTTTGCGCTCCGTGCGCGCCAGCGCATATTCTTCGCGGGTGTGGGGGTGCAGGAACACCGGAAAGTCGCGGCCCACCGGTTTGTAGCCCTGTGCGACCATCGCCTCGGGAGTGGCGCCGACCACCACCCAATCGCGGTCGACCATCGGCAGGCCCAACAGGGCATCCCGCACCGCGCCGCCGACCAGGTAGATTTGCATGCCGGTCAGTTTAGCGAGACGGCCCGGCTGACCGTGGGATGCCTATCGCTTAAACCGGTACGGTTCGTCAAACACCACAAAATCGTGTTCGGCCAGGGCGTCTTTGACCCAGGCCTGAACACTTTCGAGCTCGGTGACCCGCTGCACATACGCGCCGACCCCGGGTGGCACGGGCAAGGCGTAGGTGCGGATGCGCATGCACACGGGCGCGAAATACGCGTCAGCAATGCTGAATTCGCCAAACAACATCGGCCCGCCATGCTGCGCCAGCAGCTCGCTCCACATCGAGACGATGCGCGCCAGGTCAGCCCGGGCTGCTGGCTGGTCGCGCAAAACAACGGCGCCCATTTCGGGAAGGGATGCCTCGATGTTCATTCCGCAATGGCTGCGCAAGGCGGCAAAACCAGAGTGCATCTCCGCGCACACGCTGCGGGCGCGCGCGCGGGCAGCCTTGTCCGCGGGCCAAAGCTTTTTGTGAGGAAACTTTTCTGCAGCGTATTCAGCAATCGCCAGCGTGTCCCAAACGGCGAGATCGCCATCCACCAAAACTGGCACGCGCACGGTTGGTGTGATGGCGCCAATGGCCTGCTTGAACGCCGAGTCCGCGCCCATTTCGTCGAACTTCAACAAGATTTCGTCGAACGCGATGCCCGCCTGCCTGAGCATCACCCAGGAGCGCATCGACCACGATGAATAATTTTTGTTGCCGATGTAGAGTTTGAGCACGGGTTTCTCCAGGTGGGGTTTGGATTCGGGTCAGGCTGCCATCGTAAAGTCCCCAAGGGCGGCCATTGATGCCAAAACCCGGCCCGATTGATGTTGCTGTGAATCGGGCGCCGTACAACGGCTCAGGGCAATTCCGTATTGGGCGCCGCCGCCGCCACATCACGTGGCCCGATGGCGCCCAGGCGCGCCTTGAGCGACTGCGATTTGCCGCTGATGATGGCGGCATAGGTGGTGGTGTTGGCCAGCACTTTTTTGACGTAGTCGCGGGTCTCGGCGAAGGGCACGTTTTCGGCCCAGATGGCGGCTTCCACCGTGGGCGCGCCGTTTTGGCCACGCCAGCTGCGCGGACGGCTTGGGCCGGCGTTGTAGGCGGCGGCGGCCAGGGCCATCGAGCCGCCAAAGTCGTCCAGCACCAGCTTGAGGTAACCGGTGCCGATGGCGAGGTTGGTGTCGCGGTCGGTGATGTCAGAGGCCTTGAAGTCGGCCAGGCCGATGCGTTTGGCGGTCCAGCGGGCAGTGGCCGGCATCACCTGCATCAGGCCGGAGGCGCCCACGCTGGAGCGCGCGTCGGTGATAAAGCGGCTCTCCTGGCGGATCAGGCCGTACACGTAGGCGGGGTCCAGACCGATCTCGCGGGC
>JANNYX010000327.1:0-3694 GCA_031410295.1 Rhodoferax sp. | reverse complement strand
GAAGCGGCGATCAATGTCACGGCGAGTTTTGCGCCGGCCAACCGCGAAAAACTGCAGGCGAGCATCCGCACGGCGCTTACCGAAGCGCGCGACAACGGGTTTGGATTCCTTGAAGTGGGCCTGGCCAAGTCGGCCATCGTCAGCCGCCGTGCAGAATTCATTGCGCAGGCGGGCAATGCGGCAGGCAACATGGCGACCCAGATGCGGTTGAACCGCCCGCTGGATTTTTACGGCCGCTTCACCGAACAATTCCAGACGCTGGATGCCGCGGCCGTGAACGCCGCCTTGAAAAAATACCTGGACATGAGCGCATTGCGGGAAGTGGTGGCTGGCAGTTTTGACTGATGCGCTTGACTGAACCCTTGTCCGGACCCTTGGCTAAATCTTTGGCTGAGGGTTTCGGCTGATGCCTCGGCACAGGCGCGTGCTCCATAATTGCCCGCGAATTTCACCTTTCATTCCCTATATCCGTCAGGAGCCCGTTCATGGATAAACGTACCCTCATCAAGGCGCTTGCCGCCGTGCCATTTGCAGCCCAGCCGCTGTTGGCATCGGCGCAACAGGCACCTTTCAAGATCGGCTTCCTGGCGCCCATGACCGGCCCTTTCGCGTCCACCGGCTGGCAGATGGAGCAGGGCGTGCGGCTGTATATGGCGCAACACGGCAATACCATCGCCGGGCGCAAGATCGAGCTGATCGTCAAGGACGACACCGGCACACCCGATGTGACCAAACGCCTGGCGCAGGAGATGGTGGTGAATGACAAAGTTGACGTGCTGGCCGGTTTTGGCCTGACACCGCTGGCGCTGGCCACGGGGCCGATCGCCACCCAGTCCAAAACGCCGATGGTCAACATGCTGGCCGCCACTGCCGCGGTGATCGACGCCTCGCCCTACATGGTGCGGGTGTCCATGACGTTGCCGCAAATCACGCTTGGCATCGCCGACTGGGCAGCGAAAAACGGCATCAAGAAAACGGTGACTCTGGTGTCTGACTACGGCCCCGGACTGGACGCCGAGCGCACCTTCCGTGACCGTTTCATGTTCAATGGCGGCCAGGTGCTGGATTCACTGCGGGTGCCGCTGCGCAGCCCCGACTTTGCTCCGTTCTTGCAGAAGGTGCGCGACCTCTCGCCCGATGCGCTGTTTGTTTTCGTGCCCTCGGGCGTGGGCACGCAGGTGATGAACCAGTTCAACGAGCGTGGCCTGGCCAAAGCCGGCATCAAGCTGATCGGCACCGGCGACGTGGTGGACGACGACATCCTCAACAACATGGGGGACTCGGCCTTGGGCATCGTCACCTCTTACCCGTATTCGGCCAGCCATCCTTCGGCGCTCAACAAAAAGTTTGTCGAAGACTTCAAGAAAACCAACAAGGGCCGGCGCCCCAACATCGTCGCTGTGCTCGGATACGACGGCGCCCGGGTGATCTACGAGGCGCTGCGCAAGACCGGTGGCAAAGGCGGCGGCGACGCCCTGCTGGCGGCCATGAAGGGGCAGATTTTCGAGAGCCCGCGCGGCCAGATCTACATCGACGCCAACACCCGCGACATCATTCAAAGCGTGTACATCCGCAAGGTTGAACGCGTCAACGGAGAGCTCTACAACATGGAGTTTGAAGAACACAAGGATGTGAAGGACCCGCCGCGCAGCAAGTGAGCGCGCTCGCCCGGTGGGCTGTGTAATCAATGTCATCACGGTGCAGAAAATTTCCAGCCAACCCATGACCCAAGCGCCAAAGCCGGCCGAGCCGACCATACCGGCCAAACCATTTTTCCGCGCTGACCAGGTCGGCAGCTTGTTGCGCTCGCCCGAACTGATCGCGGCGCGCAGCGAGCATCAAGCGGGCGCCATCAGCCGTGCCCAGCTTCGCAAGGTGGAAGACGCCGCCATCACCGACATCGTGCGCCGCCAGGAGCAGTGTGGCTTTGAGGTGGTGGTGGACGGCGAATTGCGCCGCGAGAACTGGTGGATTGATTTTGTGCGCGGCCTCTCGGGCGTGGACATAGAGGAGGGCAGCGCTGCGCAGGCCTTTGTGGCGCCCACGGCCGATGCGGCCCGGGCGTCGGCTGACGATCACCAGCTACATGACAGCGACCACGACCACGACCACGACCACGACCACGACGCCGCCTGGCAATACGTTCCCAAAAATGTCGTGACCAGCGGCCGCGTGTCAGCCAATGCACCAATCACCGCGCCCGATTTCACTTTCCTGCAAAGCACGACGAGCCGTTGCGCCAAAGTGACCTTGCCGTCCCCCACGCGCCTGCATTTTCACGGGGGCCGGGCGGCGGTATCTAAGGTCGCCTATCCTGACATTGAACAGTTTTTTGCCGACATCGTCACGGTTTACCGCGCCGAGATCGCCGCGCTCGAAGCTGCTGGTTGCCGGTACATCCAGATCGACGACCCGCTGATGACGTATTTCATCAGCGACCGCATGCGCGCCGAAGTGGTGGCGGCAGGTGACGACCCCAACCAGCGCTTGCAGCGTTACGTCGACTTGACCAACGACTGCATCGCCGCGCGCCGGCCCGACACCGCCATCGGCATCCATGTCTGCCGCGGCAATTCAAAGAGCGGCTGGATCGCTGAAGGCGGCTACGAGCGCATCGCCGAGGCGGTGTTGGGTGGCTTGAAAGTGGACCACTTCCTGCTGGAATACGACGACGAACGAAGTGGCGACTTCGCGCCCTTGCGCCACGTGCCGCGCGGCGTGAAAGTCGTGTTGGGACTGGTGACGACCAAGTTTGGAAAACTTGAACACAGCGATGATTTGCTGCGCCGCATTGACGACGCCAGCCGCCTGGTGCCGCTGGAAGATTTGGCCATCAGCCCGCAATGTGGCTTCGCCAGCACGGTCGAAGGCAACATCATTTCGATGGACGACCAATGGCGCAAACTGGCGCGGGTCGTGGAAGTGTCAAAAATCGCGTGGAAATAGTATATTAAAAAAATATCTGTTCTATTAATAGACGTAACTGATATATTATACGTAGCAAACAACGGTTATTATTTGACGGCCTATGAGCGATTAATTTACTGCAAAAAATATTCAACCAGATAACCAGTTTCCACTGAATCGCGCACCGAGTTGACCGACCTTTGCACAACCGGAAAAGCGCGGAATTATTCAGCGCTTCCCTCGGCCTATTGCTTGGCCTACTGCTTGGCGCCTTCGACCAGGCGGCGGCCCAGCGATATGGCATACGGTGCTGCGCGGGCCGAGAGCATCGGGTCGGCAGAGGCCTCGACGCCCTTGGGCAGAACCATCGGGTTGTAGTTGACGGTCACGCAGGGACCGGTGGCATCGGCTGACACCGACTTGAGGGTCAGGCGGCCGAGCGAAACCTTCTTGCGGTCGTCCGGCAGCGGCGTCACGGCGCTGTCGATCTTGTCGCCCGGCTGCGCCAGTTGCACCATGAAGTCGAAGGCCACCGGGCCAGCGGCCACACGCTGGCGCAGGTCGTCAAACAAAAACTCGGCCCCTTTGGCCTTGGCTTCATCGTCGCTCAGGCCCTGTGTGCCGCCGACGGGCTCGAACACCCATTTGCCGAACTGCTTCTTGCCTGCGGCGTCGGTGAAGCCGAAGGCATGCACGCCCCAGTAATTGACCTTGGCAAAGCTGGCCGGCACCGGCTGACTGGCGAAATATTTGCCCTGCAGCAAGACCTCGGGGTTGGCGTCGGTAA
>JANNYX010000326.1:0-2191 GCA_031410295.1 Rhodoferax sp. | reverse complement strand
CTATATCGGGAAAAACGGCTTCCCCAGCGTGCTCTTAGGCCTCTCAGGCGGTATCGATTCGGCGCTGGTGCTGGCTGTGGCCGTGGACGCGCTGGGGCCAGACCGGGTGCGCGCCGTGATGATGCCCTCGCCCTACACGGCGAGCATCAGCTGGATCGACGCGCGCGAAATGGCGCAGCGCTTGGGTGTGCGTTACGACGAAATCTCCATCGTGCCGGAGTTTGAGGCCTTCAAGGCCTCGCTGGCGGGCGAGTTCAAGGGTCTCAAGGAAGACGCCACCGAAGAGAACATCCAGGCGCGCATTCGCGGCACGCTGTTGATGGCGCTGTCGAACAAGTTCGGCAGCATTGTGCTCACCACCGGCAACAAATCCGAAATGGCCACCGGTTATTGCACGCTGTACGGCGACATGGCCGGCGGTTTTGCGGTGATCAAGGATCTGGTGAAAACCACGGTGTTTGCGCTGGCGCGATGGCGCAACCTGAACGACCCTTATGGCACGAATGGCGCGAGTGGCAAGGCGCCCATCCCCGAGCGCATCATCACCCGGCCCCCGAGCGCCGAGCTGCGAGCGGACCAGACCGACCAGGACAGCCTGCCGCCTTACGAGGTGCTGGATGCGATTCTGGAGCGTTACATGGAGAACGACGAGAGCATCGAGAGCATCATCGCCCAGGGGTTCGCGCGCGCCGACGTGGAGCGCGTGACGCGCCTGATCAAGATCAATGAATACAAGCGCCGCCAGGCACCGGTGGGGATTCGCGTGACGCACCGCAGCTTCGGCAAGGATTGGCGTTATCCTATAACCTCGAAATTCAGGCAATAACCTTCGCCTCTGGATTGCGCGAATCAATTTTGGAGACACCATGAAACAGATCACCGCCATCGTCAAACCGTTCAAGCTCGAAGAAGTGCGCGAGGCGCTGGCCGAGTGCGGCGTCACCGGGCTCACCGTCACGGAAGTCAAAGGTTTCGGCCGGCAGAAAGGCCACACCGAGTTGTACCGCGGCGCCGAATACGTGGTCGACTTTTTGCCCAAGGTGAAGGTTGAAGTGGTGGTGAAAACCGACGACGTCGACCGCTGCGTCGACGCCATCATCAAGGCCGCTCACACCGGGAAAATTGGCGACGGCAAGATTTTTGTGACCAGCGTCGAGCGCGTCGTTCGCATTCGCACCGGAGAGGTGGACGAGGCGGCGGTTTAGCGCGTTTTCGGGCTTCGCGGTTTGTCGCGGATTTCATCTCCGAAGGTCAACTGCTATTAATAATATAGCAAACTTTCTTTATTCTTTGTCGGCCTTAAGTGGTTCTTGTTTAGACAGTTTGAAAATTGGCTGGACCGACGACCCAGCCGCCAGCCAAGCGCCACGCCGCCGCTCCTCGTGGTGCTGCTTACGTGGTGGCAAGCGCCACTGCGCACCTGTTGACGGGATAGCGTCGGGTCGGCGTGGCGCATGGCTGGCGGGGAGGGTTGAAGTTTGGGGAGCCTGCCCGTTGCGCGGATTGGCTTGAATTTTTGGGCAGTAACCGCATCGAATCGAACAACCGACCATGACCTTGAAAATCATCCCAGCGCGGGAATCGCATTTCACGGGCCTTCGTGAGGCGCTGGATGTTGTGGCGCGCGAGAAGCGTTATTTGCTGTTCATTCAGGCGCCACCACTTGACCAATGCATCGCCTTTTACAGAAGTATTCAGCTGCACGGCCATTGCCAAGTGATTGCAGAGATTGACGATGTGGTCGTGGGTTGGTGCCATGTCTTGCCGGTTCGCGGTGAAGTGCGGGTTCACGTTGGCGAACTGGGCATTGGGTTGATTCCATCGGCCAGACATCGGGGTATCGGACAAATGCTGATCCAGGCCGCGATTGACACGGCTTGGGAGAAGGGGCTCTCCCGGATCGAGTTGAGTGTGCGAATCGACAATACGAATGCCAAAGCTCTGTATGAACGCATGGGCTTTCATACCGAAGGCGTGCATCGCCAGGCGTTCCAGGTTGACGGCGAGTACTTTGACGCGTTGTCAATGGCGCTGCTCCGTTGAAGCCGGATTGATTTTCTGCGGAAGTTCGAGAGAAAGAAAATACAGCCGCAAGGCATGCGCCACGCCGTCCCGACGATTTCTGCGCCGTGGCACCGAAGGTGACGCGGGTTAAGCGCCATGAGGAGCGGCGGCGTGGCGCATGCCTTGC
>JANNYX010000325.1:0-4468 GCA_031410295.1 Rhodoferax sp. | reverse complement strand
GGCATCGCGTGTGCGCGCACCCTGGCGCAGGCAGGCCACCGGGTCACGGTGTTTGAACAGGCCGAAGCAGTGGGCGGGCGCATGGCCACGGTCGATTCACCCTTTGGCGGCTTCGATTCCGGCGCGCAGTATTTCACCGTGCGCGATGCGCGCTTCGCCCGCGCTCTGGAAACCGTGCCCGGCCTGTGCAAACCCTGGAGCGCCAACACGGTGCGCGTGCTCGACGAGCTCGGCCGCGTCGCCGCCGCCGGCCTGCCCGCCCGCGAGCCCCATTGGGTGCCGATTCCCGGCATGCAGGCGTTGGTGGCAGCCTGGGCCGGCCCACTTCTGGACGCAGGTTGCATCGAATTGCAGACCCGCGTCACCCAGATTGAGAAGGACGCGCTGGGTGGACAACGCTGGCAATTGCGCACCCAGGGCGCAGGCGGGTCACAGGGTGACGGTGTTTGACAAGGCCGTGCAAGTTGGCGGGCGCATGGCCACGCTCGACTCGGCCTTTGGCAGTTTTGACTCTGGCGCCCAATATTTCACCGTGCGCGATTCCCGCTTTGCACGCGCTTTGGAAACCGTGCCCGGCCTGTGCAAACCCTGGAGCGCCAACACTGTGCGTGTCCTCGATGAGCTAGGCCGCGTCGCCGCCGCCGGCCTGCCCGCGCGCGAGCCGCATTGGGTGCCCATTGCCGGCATGCAGTCACTGGTTGGCCACTGGGCAGCGCCCCTGCAGGGCGCCGGGCGCATCGAATTGCAGACCCGGGTAACCCATATTGACGTGGATGCGCTGGACGCCAGGCGCTGGCAGCTGCGTACTCTGGGGCCGGGCGACGAGCAGCATGTGGCGCCCGGTTTCGACGCCGTCTTGCTCGCCGTGCCGGCACCCCAGGCCCGCGACCTGCTTCTGGCGTCCGGACAAGGTGCCGACTTCACACCCCTCGACGCCGTGCAAACGGCACCCTGCTGGACACTGATGCTGGCCTTTCCGCAAGCCATGCAGGCGAATATTTCAAGCCTGGGCCCGCAATGGAACGCCGCGCGCAGCACACACCACCGCGTCGCCTGGCTGGCCCGTGAATCCTCCAAACCGGGGCGCGGCGCAGTCGAGCGCTGGACGGTGCAGGCCAGCGCGCTGTGGTCGCAAGAACACCTGCAGGACGATGACGCTCGCGTCGAGGCCAAACTGCTCAAGGCGTTTTCCGAGATCACCGGCATCCGCGCCAAACCGGCACTCACGCAAACGCACCGCTGGCGCTTCGCGCAAACCACGCAGCCGCTGGGTAAAAGCCATATGTGGCGCGCCAAATCCGGCATCGGCGTGTGCGGCGACTGGTGCATTGGCCACCGCGTGGAAGACGCTTTTGTCTCTGGACTGGAATTGGCTTTGGCGGTTTTATGACAGCATGAATTCCAGCTACAGCGGGCGCTTCGCACCGTCGCCAACCGGGCCGCTGCACGCCGGCTCGATCGTCGCAGCGCTGGCCAGTTGGCTGGATGCCCGGGCGCACGGTGGGCAGTGGCTGGTGCGCATTGAAGATGTGGACGCGCCGCGCTGCGTGCCTGGTATGGCCCAGGTCATCCTGGCACAACTGGCCGCTGTCGGCCTGGCGCCAGACGAAGCGCCGGTTTACCAATCCCGGCGCAGCGCAATTTACCAGGACGCATTGGGCCAATTGATTGCCACCGGCCGCGCCTACCCGTGCCGTTGCTCGCGAAAAGAGATCGAACTGGCCCTGGCCGCGCAAGGACGTGAACGCGTTCACGGCGCCGAACTGGTTTACCCTGGAACCTGCCGCGCATCGCCCCACGGGCGCGCGGGCACGGCCTGGCGGCTGCGCACGAACCTGGTCGATGCGGCCGCCCTTGAATGGCAGGACCGCCGGCTCGGGCCACAGCTTCAAGATGTCGAACACCAGGTGGGGGATTTCCCGCTCAAACGCGCGGACGGCTGCTTCACCTACCAGCTCGCCGTGGTGGTGGATGACGCGGCGCAAGGCATCACCGATGTGGTGCGTGGCGACGACCTGGCCGACAACAGCGCGCGGCAAATCCTGTTGCAGCGGGCTTTGAACCTGCCAACGCCGCGTTACCTTCACACGCCGCTGGTTTTGACGCAGAACGGTGAAAAGCTGTCTAAACAAAATGGGGCGCAAGCGCTGGATACTTCGCACCCCGCAGCGGCGCTGGCTGATGCTGCTGCAGTCTTGGGGCTGGCGCAGTCGAGCGACCTGCGCTTGGCCCCGGTGCACGAGGCCCTGGCTCTTTGGGTCACCCAATGGCGTGAACTCTACAATTTGACCCGTGATTGAATCTGCCAACCACCCTGCTTCAGGGCCTGAAACGCCCGCTGCTCCGACCAAACCCGCCCTACCAGCACACCCCCGCCTGATCAAGAGTTTTGTGCGCCGCGCCGGCCGCACCACCGGCGGCCAATCCCGCGCCCTGGCTGAAGTCGGGCCGTCGGTGTTGTTGCCTTATTCGTCAAACGCTATTGATATAGTAGCAATGTTTGCCCATTCTTCGTCGGCCTCAGAGCTAATTTCCTTAGAGAAACGACCCGTTGTGCTGGAAATCGGCTTTGGCATGGGCGAGGCGACGGCGCAGATCGCTGCGACGTTGCCGGGTACTGATTTTCTGTGCTGCGAAGTGCATGAACCAGGTGTCGGAGCCTTGCTCAAACGCATTGGTGAGCAACACCTGAGCAACATCCGCATCATCGCGCACGACGCAGTTGAAGTGATCGACACCATGTTGTCAGAGCAATGCCTGGACGGCATCCACATTTTCTTCCCGGACCCCTGGCACAAGAAGCGCCACAACAAGCGCCGTCTGATCCAGGCCCCCTTGATCGCCAAACTGGTCACACGGCTCAAGCCTGGCGGCTACCTCCACTGCGCGACCGATTGGCAACCGTACGCGGAGCAGATCCTGCAAGTGTTAAGCGCCGAGGCACTGCTTGAAAATACCGTGAAAGGCGACATCACCGCAGGCGAGGGGTATGCCCCCAAGCCGTTTTACCGCCCGTTGACAAAGTTTGAAAACCGCGGCCTCAAATTGGGCCATGGTGTCTGGGATCTGGTGTTCAAGCGCCGCGCGGCCTAGCGCGCAGATCAACCGCACACCGGTCAACAGCGCGTCGCTCAACAACGCATCAACCCGCAGCGCGGCAATGGCACGTTTTCGCCCCAACCCGCCGCCCCCGCGGCATGGTGTGTCGGCCAGTTGTACCGTCTTGCCGCCAGCACCTTGGCCAAGGGTCCTTGACTTTCTGGTACATCGTTTTTCACACATCGATGCCGCGACCTGGCAACAACGACTGGCCAACAGCGACGTGATGGACGATTCGGGCCGCTTGATCACGGCTCAAACACCCTACCAGGCAGGCCTGCGTGTGTATTACTACCGCGCGGTGCCAGCCGAAGTGCCTATCGCCTTTGAGGCGGTGGTGATTTACCAGGACGGGCATCTGCTGGTGGCCGACAAGCCGCATTTTCTGCCCGTCATGCCCTCGGGCCAGTACCTGCAGGAAACCGTGCTCGTGCGCCTCAAGAACACATTGGGATTGCCCGACCTTTCGCCCGTGCACCGCATCGACCGCGATACCGCTGGCTTGGTGATGTTCTCCATCAACCCGGCCACGCGTGACGCCTACCACGCGCTGTTTCGCAACCATCAGGTCACAAAAACCTACGAAGCCATCGCCCGCTGGAACGCCGACCTGCCCTGGCCACCTGGCGGCGTGCTGCGCCGCGAAACCCGCATCGCCGAATCGGCGCATTTCATGCAGCAATGTGAAGTTGAGGGGTCGCCCAATGCGATCACCGAGATTCGGCTGCTCGAAGTCTGCGGCGGCCTTGCGCGGTATGAATTGAAGCCCGTCACTGGCCAGCGCCACCAGTTACGTGTTCACATGAACGCGCTGGGTTTGCCGATTTTGAACGATGGCATTTACCCCGTGCTCACGCCCGAAGGTTCCGCCGATATTGGCCACCCCTTGCAGTTGCTGGCAAAGTCCATCGCTTTCATCGACCCGCTTTCATCACGGCCACGCGAATTTATCAGCAACCGGCAGTTGCAGTTCGGCAAATTGAATTCAGTTTGATCGTCGCGTTGAATATTTGAGAAGGGTTGCGCAGTGACCACTCGCCAAAACCGGTTTCACCGCGAGGAACTTCAGCTTTTAGGGAATCGCTTTGGGGTAGATCAGGCCGACGGGGCACTCAGCTCCGCGGCTGTCCCCCGGCCTGCGGCCTCCTCCTTGATGCCGCTGCGCTGAATGCCCCATCGACCTGATCTGTTGAGGGAATTTGGTAGTTCAAGCGTTGAATACCAACCACCTTTGCCGCCGGTGAGGTCGGGGTGGGTGGCGCAGCGAAATCAAGGAGGAGCAGCCGGCCATAGGCCGCTGCGGGGGACATTCGCGGAGCTACCCACCCCGGCCTCATCGGCAAACCCACGCCTGAACCCAGATTTCTGG
>JANNYX010000324.1:0-2437 GCA_031410295.1 Rhodoferax sp. | reverse complement strand
CCCGGCCCGGAGACGAATCGGAAAGACTGACGGGCATCGCCATTTACAAGCTCAACCTGCGGGATGTCGTGACGCACCAAAGCAAGAAGTTTGGCTAATGCTCATGCCGGTGATGTGCATCCGGAAAATGCGCATGGGTATGTGCAAGCGGTGCGTGGTGGTGCGCATGACTATGGCTCTTGCCCGGCGCCACGCCGCCCGTTGGTTTGACGTGGTCGTGCTCATGATGGACGTCCCCGCTACCGCTGCCGCCGTGGGTGTGTTGATGGTCGTGCGTCAGTGCTTCGTGCAGGTGGGCGTGCTCGTGCTTTTCAGTCAAGTGCAACGCTACGCCAACCGCCATCAAGCCGCCGCCGATGGCCAGCGCTACCGTGAGGGGTTCGTCCAGTAGCCACACAGCAATCAGTGCGCCGGCAAAAGGCGCTATCGAAAAATAAGCGCCGGTGCGTGCCGTACCCAGATGGCGCAGCGCCAACACAAACAGCACAAGGCTTGCGCCGTAACTCGCAAAGCCCAACACGGCGGCTTGAGCCACGATTCCTGCACTTGGCAGAGTTGCGCCCGTAGCCCATGCCAGCCCGAGGTTCACACTGCCAGCCACAAGGCCTTTACTCATCGCAATGAAACCAGCGTCCAGCAGCGCCACCTTGCGCGTCAAGTTGTTGTCGACGGCCCAGCCCAGGCACGCGCCCAAGATCAGCAGCACCGAAAAAACGCCCCCGCCGCCAGACACGTCTTCTCGCGGCCAGCTCAGCACCAGCCCACCCGCCACAATGGCCAGCATGCCAAGCGCAATGCGCCGGTCGAAGTTTTCCTTGAATACAAACCAGGCCAATAGTGCCGTCAACACGCCCTCTGCGTTGAGCAACAAAGAAGCGCCCGCTGCACTGAATCCCTGCAGCCCCACCATTAACATTGCCGGCGCGATCACACCACCGGCCAGCACAGCGCCTGCCAGCCAGAACCATTGCTTGCCGTGCGGCATCGATGCAGGTTGGCGCATGAAAATACGCACCAACGCCAATCCCAGGCCAGAGCCCAAATACAGCAAGGCCGCCAGCATCAACGGACTGACTTGAACCAGCAGCAATTTTGACAACGGCGTGCCCATGCCAAAAAGCAGCGCCGCGCCCAATGCGTACATCACCCCGGGTTGCATGCGAGTCTCCTTGTTCCGGTTCACGCCTCGGCAAAATCACTTTCCAGGAAAATCGTGCTCAAATGTTGTGAAAAATTATAGAACTAGGCTTTGTCGTAATAACAGAGTCCCTGGTACCACTTTTGCCGCGAGTTCAACAGGAAAATAACATGTCATCCCAATGCCATGAGCATGAACCAGTCAAGCCGCTGCTGGGGGTCGATCTGGCGCGCTACCGCCGCGTGCTATGGATCGCCTTGATCGTCAACGCTGCCATGTTTTTTGTCGAGATCGCGGCGGGATACCGCGCGGCTTCGGCGTCGTTGCTGGCCGATGCCATCGATTTTGCCGGAGACGCCGCCAACTATGGCATGTCGCTGGCAGTACTGAGCGCTGGCGTCGCCTGGCGATCGCGCACCGCGCTGTTGAAGGCTTCCTGCATGATCGGTTTTGGCCTTTTCGTCATGGGCCGGGCAATCTGGGGGCTGATGTCGGGCGAAGTACCCAATGCGCCCCTGATGGGTGGTGTTGCCGTGGTCGCCCTGGTCGCCAACCTGTCGGTGGCCTGGATCCTTTACGCCTTTCGCGAAGGAGACGCCAACATGCGCAGCGTCTGGCTGTGCACGCGCAACGATGCCATTGGCAACATCGCCGTGATCGCGGCCGCCATTGGCGTATTTGGCAGCCAGAGCGCCCTGCCCGATCTGGCCGTGGCCGCCGTCATGGCGACGCTGGCCATCACCGGTGGCTGGTCGGTCATGAAACACGCACGCGGTGAACTGGGGATGACGAGTCATGAGCACCACTGAAATTTCCTCCGGCGCGAGCGGTACCGTCGTGCTGGCGTCAATACTGACCTGCCCGGCCTGTGGTCACAGCAAAACCGAAACCATGCCCACTGACGCCTGTCAGTGGTTTTACGAGTGTGAACAGTGCCGGGTCGTGCTCTGCCCGAAAAAGGGTGACTGCTGCGTGTTCTGTTCCTACGGCTCTGTGCCGTGCCCGCCGGTTCAGGTCAACGGCAAACAGTCAGGTTGTTGCGGTTGATGGAACTTCCCAAGCGGTAAACAGTCATCTTCACCATGCGTCGCTTTTTTATCATTTTCATAATCGCCTTGCTGCCTTTGCGCGGCTGGGCGTCTGATGCAATGGGAGTATCTATGGCGGTACAGCAAATATACGCTATACAACTTATAGCAAAAGGATCAAATAATACGTTGACAAATGGCCAATTTGTCATTGGACTAATGGCTGACGTATCGACAGATTGCCCCATCCTGGCGCAGCTTGCGCGCAGCG